>NZ_JBEZLM010000003.1:25819-103347 GCF_040652095.1 Streptomyces sp. NPDC048290 | reverse complement strand
CTTGCTGTCCCGGACGGGGACCACGCCGGAAGTGGCCGCGTGGTCGGGGGCCCACTCGATGCAGGCCCCGCCGTTATCCGTGCTGTACGAGGACTTGACCCATTGCGACGGGGGTGAATTGTTCGCGTTCATCACATAATGCCCTTTCGCAGCTGTTCGATCATGGCTACGGACTCCGCCTGAGAAGCCGCCCCGATCTGAAGCTGATGGTAGTTCCTCACCAGCGGCAACACAGAGGTGAGTCCACGGTCTAGATGCCCCTGTGTCTGCGACTCTACGTATGACATCAGGGACCGATCGGACATGGTCAGAAGGTAGACCAGTCGTCTGAACGGCTTTCGTTCCGCCATGGTGTACGGGGCGATTTGCAGCGACGTGTTCGCTTGTTCGGCGAACTCCAGGAGTCGTGACAATTGCCGGTCCATGACCTGAGGGCCCCCTACGGGGTTGCGAATGCAGCTCTCGTCCAGCACGACGAAGATGAGCGGCGGGGGCGTTCGTGCAAGCGCGGCTTGTTGCTCGATCTGCACGTCAACGCGTTCAGCCGCTTGCTCGGGCGTGATGTCCCCTCGCTGCACTGCGGCTTCCGCCAGCACGGACGCGTACTCCCGGGTCTGAAGCAATCCGGGTATCACTCCCGTTTCGAAGACCCGGATCTCTGCCGCACGGCTCTGGTATCCGACGTACTCCGGATACCCCTCCAGCAAGCTGCCGTTGCGCATCTCGTGCCACTGGCGTTCGAACGTGTCGACCGTGCCCACCAGCCCGAAGGCCACATCCGCAGCTTTCGCGAACTGCAAGGACGGCGACTTGCGAGTTGTCTCAACCCCCGAAATATGCCCGCTGGACACTCCCATGTGCGCGGACGCGTCTTCCTGCGTCCAGCCCTTCGCCTCGCGTGATCTGCGAAGCCGCGCCCCGAACGCCGCTTGCGGTGAAGCGTCCGGATTCAGTTCCTTGCGATTGACCATCCGTGCCCCAACTGTCTCGTCGTGGCAGCCACGTTGATTGGTCTCCGACCGTACGCCACTCTGAATCCGCCTGGTAGCGGAATGGCTACGGAGAGGAGTTGCCATGTCCGGTGGGAACGTACCGACAGTGCGCCCGAAACCCCAACTCCGCGTCGGTGACCTGGTGTTCGACACCGAGCGGAACAGACTCGCCCTCCTCATGGACACCGGTGGAACCTGGGCGGACGGCCGCTACGCGCTGCGTCCCCCCGGTGGCGGTGTCGAGTGGCCCGCATGGCGTTCGGATGTCCGGCCGGCGACCAGTGGGCCCCGCCTCCCGATGTCAACCCCGGCCGCGTCAAGTGGATAGCGGCGTGCATCCCGAGCCTCACGCCTACTGGGCGCCACTTACCGGGATGCGCTCGGGTAGCGGTTCGGCCCCTTGACCCCCGTTTCGTGCGGCAGCGTTCCCCCTGACGCTGCGGAGGATCGCACGGGACGGTGACCCTTCGGCCCCGTGTGGCTCGACCACTGCTGAGCCGAAGGAAGGGGGGCGGGCACTCGCCCGCTCCCGGCCCCGACTGCCCCGTCCTCACTCGGCAGTCGGGGCCGCCCTCCCCCAGCGGCGTGCGAACCGTACGCCCCCTGACCCGCTCAGAAGTGTTGAGTCTGGCCTACGGAGGCTGATCAGTGACTGACACATCCAAGTCAGTGGCACTCCACGTGCCGCTTCTCCAGCCTGCCCCGGTCGAGGGGTGCGCCGAGTGCGGGGCGGCGGCAGCCGCCCGGGACTCCGCCCGGAAATCGGGCAGCGTCAGCGGTGAACGGGCGGCAGACGAAACGATCAGACAGCACCCGCACCGACGCGACGAGGAGGACAGTCAGACTCTCTCCCGGTTGCGGTCGCTGGTGCGTGAAGACAACAGGAGGCGCCGGGACGGGGGCGGTTCACCGTGAGAAGTCGCACCCCACGAACGGGTTGAGTGGAGCGGCACGGATCGGTGCCGCACGTCGCGCACCGGTCCCGTGGTCACGTCGGAAGTCGCGGCCACTGGTCACGGATCACCACCTGCGGCCGAGGTCCGGTCCGTGACGGGGGCGACCTGCCAACACCGGCGCGGACAACGTCCTCCAGGAGCGCTGGGGGTACCCCCTCTGGGGGAGGAACTGCGCGAACACCCCCCACAACCCGCACCCGGAAACGACCGAACCCACCCCCCTCCCAGCCGCCCCACCTGTCACTCCCCCGCCGGATAGAACCGCCTCCGCACTCCCCGCAACCACGCCTCCACCGCCCGCTCGTCCGGCTCCCTCGGCAGGACACCGGGGTGCGCGTCGAACGCCTCCTCGAAGTGACGCAGCAACGGCCGCGCGGCCTCCGGATCGGCGGCGACCTCCTCACCGAACCGGCGGAACGCCTCCGGGTCGTCCAGCCGCACCGTCAGCCGCCCGGTCCGGTACAGCTCGTACCCCTGGTGGCAGAGCCGTTTGAGATGGCGGGCGTGCTTGGCGGTGCGCCGACGGGTGTCGGCGGAGAAGGAACCGTCGGCCCGCCGCTCCAGCCGCCGGAACTGCTGCACGGCATAGCCGAGATAGGCGTCCCGTACCCGCTGCCCGCTCAGGAAGCTGCCCCGGATGCCGATCAGCTCGTCCCCCGTCTCGGTCCGCACCTCGTACAACTCGTCCGGCAGCCAGACCAGTTCCATCACGGTGGGGTTGCCGCCGAGGGCGAGCCTGCACCACTTCGCCGCCTCGTGCAGGGTGCGGTCGGGGTGGGTGGTGACATGCGACTGCCGGGGCGGGTGCAGCCCGTGCAGTTCCTCGGTCGGGGCGGCGAAGAGACCGAGCCGGTCGATGTCGGAGTCCTGGTGCGCGAGACCGTAGGCGGTGGAGCCGACGATGCCGGAGAGCAGGACGTGCCGCACGGGCGCCGCCCCCGCCGTCGCGACACCGCTGCCGTCCGGCGCCCGTGCGCCGGTCGCCTCGGTGGCGCTGTCCCCGTCCGTGATGGTCATACGTCTCCCCCTGATGTCCCGCCCCGCAGGCCACGCGCACCGCCCCGACGGCGGTGGCGAACCGTCATGATGCACAGCCACTACTCCGTACGGCCTCCCCTTTTCCTCCCGTCCCGGCCCCGCACCGCCACGGTCGTGGACGCGGCCCGGCCCACCGGGTAGGCCAGAGGGACGGCCCCACTCACCCCGCCGACCGGACCGACAGCGCCCGGCGGGCACCGACAGGAGCGGACGACTGTGCAGACTCTCACCACCCGATGCTGTGTCGTCGGCGGCGGCCCCGCGGGCATGATGGCGGGCCTGCTGCTCGCCCGGCAGGGCGTGGACGTGACCGTGCTGGAGAAGCACGGCGACTTCCTGCGGGACTTCCGCGGGGACACCGTGCACCCCTCGACCCTCCAGATCTTCGACGAGCTGGGACTGATCGAGGAGTTCCTCACGATCAAGCACAGCGAGGTGCGCACCATCTCGATCGAGACCCCGGCGGGGTCCACCGAGGTCGCCGACTTCACCCGGCTGCCCGGCAAATACCGGTACGTGGCCTTCATGCCGCAGTGGGACCTCCTCGACTTCGTGGCGCGCAAGGCGCGGGAACTGCCCTCGTTCCGGCTGATCCAGAGGGCCGAGGCGACGGACCTCGTCCAGGTGGACGGCCGGGTACTGGGAGTGCGGGTCACCACGGCGGACGGCCCGCTGGAGATCCACAGCGATCTGGTGCTCGCCGCCGACGGACGCCACTCCACCGTGCGCCGCGCGGCCGGGCTGCCGCTGTCGGTGAGCGAGACCCCGATGGATGTGCTGTGGTTCCGGCTGAGCCGTGAGCCCGGCGAGGGCATGAGCTTTCTGCGCACCGGCCCCGGCCATCTCCTCATCACCATCGACCGCGGCGCGTACTGGCAGGTCGCCTACATCATCCCGGCGGGCGCCTACGACACCGTCCGCGCCGAGGGTCTGCCCCGGCTGCGCGAGCGGATCGCCTCCGTACGCGGCACGTTCAAGGAACGTCTGGAGCGGGAGATCACCGACTGGGACGACCTGAAGCTGCTGAACGTCCGTGTCGACCGGCTGCGCACCTGGTACCGGCCGGGCTTGCTGTGCATCGGGGACGCCGCGCACGCCATGTCCCCGGCGGGCGGGGTCGGCATCAACCTCGCCGTGCAGGACGCGGTCGCCGCCGCGCGGATGCTCGGACCGGCGCTGAAGGCGGGGCGCACCCCCAGCAGGCGTGAGCTGGCCGCCGTCCAGCGGCGCCGCGCGTTTCCGGCGCGGGTGGTGCAGTTCGTCCAGGTACGGCTGATGAGCGACATGTATCCGAAGGAGCCGGGAACGTACACCCGGCCACCGTCCGTCGTCCGGATCGTCCGCCGCTTCCCGTTCCTGCGGCGCTGGACGGCCCGGCTGATCGGACTGGGGGTGCGCCCGGAGCATGTGGAATAGCCGGACCATGTGGAGCAGCCTGACCATGTGGAGCAGGGTGACTCCCCCGCGCCTCCCGAAGGACCGGTCATGTCTGCCGCTCCGGTGTGTACTCCCCCTCCTCCAGCCCGAACGTCCAGGCGACGCCCTCCTTCGCGGTGCGTATCCGGGGCGGGACCCGCAGCCAGTACGTCTTGTGCGTGCCGTCCGGTTCCGGTGTGGAGTTGACCACCTCGACCATCACCAGCGGCTCGTCACCGTCCAGTTCGATACGCCACAGCACACCCGCCTCGTCCCGCTGCACAGGCTCGGCGCCGGACTCCTCCAGATAGCGCTCATAGCCGTAGTGCTCCAGCATGACCCGGCGCAGCTCCGCGTTCTCCTCCTCGCGGATCCGGCGCGGGGTCAGTTCGCCCAGCCCGGTGAGGAACTCGGCCGGGACCGGCATCCCGCGCCAGGCGTGGAGCGCGAACCCGTCGGGGTAGGCCAGCGCCGGTCCGTCCCCCCGGTCGAGCCGTCCCGCCTCGTCCCGGTGGAGTTCCACCGGCCGCTCGCAGACGACCGCCGTCCGCTCGTACGGCCACCACCAGCCCGCCGCGCGGGCGACCGCGACGACCCCCGCCAGCGGCTCGGCGCCCTCCTGGCCGTCGAAGGCGGCCAGCCAGGCCGCGTCGTGCTGGCCGAGCACGGCGTCCAGCAGGGTCAGCCGGACCGCCTGCTCGCCGCCCGCCTCCGCCGCCACGGACTCGACCACCGCGGTCCGTACCCGCTCGGTGAGCTGTGCCGTGCCGTCCCAGAGGGCGGCGCCGGTCAGCGCCCAGTGCTCGGCCCAGCCGGCCGGGCCGAGCCGGTCGAGCACCCGCTGCCGCGCGGTGGCCCACGGCCCGGTCCGCACCGCGTCCCGCACGCTCGGCCCCGCCGTCCCCTCCGCCGTCAGCCGGGCCACGGTCAGCACGCCCTCACGCGGCGACCCCACCCATACGACCGTCTCCGGCTCGGCGAGGCCCGCGAGCCGGTACGCCAGCCGCACACCGTCCTCGGCCGCCGCGCGGTCGGCCGGACCGGTCGCCGCGACGACATCCCGCCACAGCGCGGTCACGTCCCGCTGCCCGTCCATCGCCGCGTCCTCGAGGGCGGCCCCCGCCACCGCCGTCGTCACGTTCTCCCCCATCGCCGCTTCCACCTGTGCCCTTCCCGTGCCGTTCCGTGTCGTCATCCCCGCGCCCCCGTGCTCTCCTCCCCCCTCCTCAGTTCTCCTCAGTCCGCGACCACCCGTACCGCGCCCGGCGCGTACTCCCGCTGCCGGATCACCCGGTACCAGCCCTTGGGCAGGGGGATCGCCGCGTGCTCCTCGTGCACCACCCGGCCGCCGTCCGGGAGATGGAGGTAGGACGCGCCGAACGGACCGGCCTCGCGGACCAGCGTCCCCGGTCCGACCACGGCGTGGGCATGACCGGTGACCTCGCCGAGGGCCAGCACGAGCCTGCCCCGCACATCCCGCGGCTGCCGGGGCAGCCGGTCGGTGCCCTGCGGCACGGCTGCCTCCTGGACGGGCACGATCAGGACGTCGCCCTGCCGGTACATACCTGTCTCCCTTCGCCGTCGGCACCTCGCCGACCGATGACCACAACGCTACGAGGTGGCACTGACAATCGCTCTGACCAGGCATTTCATCCCGCTGACGAGTGTCTGGCGGGGCTTGGTGGGTCGCGGGGACCGGCAACCTGCCCTCCCGGTCGGCGCATTGTCAGTGCGGGTTGGTAGAAATCTCGCGACCACTCACCATGTCCGGTCCCAGGAGGCCAGCACCATGTCCCACGTCGAGCATCTGAGCCAGCTGTACGGCCTCCCGGTCTTCGACTTCCCCGACGCCGAGCCGGAGAAGGAGCTGCCGGAGGCCGGGGCGGTCGCCTGGCGGCTGGCCGTCGACCCCTACGGGGACACCTCGGACGAGGAGTTCGGCGACCGGTGGGACCGGTTCCTCGACACGGTGGACCCGGCCGGGGTCCGCGCGATCGTCGTGGGCCCGTGGGGCGAGGTCTACGACCATGACTCCAGCGTCATCGTCCGGCGGCTGGTGGACGCGCACGCGGAGCTGGCCGGGCTGCGGGCGGTGTTCCTCGGCGACCTGGAGCAGGAGGAGGCGGAGATCTCCTGGATCGAGCACGCCGATGTGACACCGGTCCTCGCCGCCTTTCCGTTGCTGGAGGAGTTCGGGGTGCGCGGCGGCAGCGGGCTGCGCTTCCCCGCGGTCTCCCACCGCGCCCTGCGCACCCTGTGGTTCGAGGCCGGCGGGCTGCCGGGCCACGTCGTACGCGGTGTCGCCGCCAGCCAGTTGCCCGCGCTGGAACACCTCGAACTCTGGCTCGGTGTGAACGCCTACGGCGGGAACGCGACGGTGGCCGACCTGGCGCCGCTGCTCGCCGGGGGCCTCTTCCCCGAGCTGCGCCATCTGGGAGTGCGCAACAGCGAGATCCAGGACGAGATCGCCGCCGCCGTCGCCGCGGCGCCGGTCGTCGCCCAGCTGACCTCGCTGGACCTGTCCCTGGGGGTGCTGACCGACGACGGCGCGACCGCGCTGCTCGACGGCCAGCCGCTCACCCACCTGGACAGTCTGGACCTGCGCCACAACTACGTCACCGACCCGGTGGCACGCCGCATACAGGCGGCGCTGGAGCCGCACGGCGTGGAGGTCGACCTGTCCGAGACGGGCCAGGAGTGGGACGACGACGGGGAGATCCACCGCTTCACCGCCGTCGCGGAATGAGGTGCCGGTCATGACCTCCACACAGCTCCTCGAAACCTGCCGCGACAGGACGACGTTCACGCTGTCCGACACCGACGACAGCCGGACCCTGCCGTCCGCCGGAGCGGTGACCTGGCGGCTGGACTGCGCCTACGAGACCCCGTTCACCGAGCTGTGGCGCCACTTCACGGACCGGGTGGCGACCGACGACGTACGGTCCCTGATCATCGGCCCGTGGTGGCACGACGAGTACGCCGAACTGCGCCCCGCCCTGGAACTGCTGCTCGCCGACGCCGCCCGCTTCCCGGCGCTGCGCGCGCTGTTCCTCGCGGACTGCACGGGTGAGGAGTGCGAGATCTCCTGGCTCCAGCTCAGCGACATCACCCCCGTCCTGGAGCGGTTCCCCCTGCTGGAGGAGCTGGGGGTGCGCGGCGGTGACTCCCAGGGCCTCGGCCCGGAGACGCTGTCCTTGCGCCCGGTACGCCATGAGGCGCTGCGCGTGCTGCGGTTCGAGTCGGGCGGACTGCCCGCGCCGGTGGTCCGCGCGGTGGCCGCCAGCGACCTGCCCGCCCTGGAGCGGCTGGAGCTGTGGCTCGGTGTGTCCCAGTACGGCGGCGACACGACGGTGGCCGATCTGGCGCCGCTGCTGACCGGGGGCCGCCTCCCGGCGCTGCGCCATCTGGGCCTCCAGGACAGCGAGATACAGGACGAGATCGCGGCGGCGGTCGCCGCGGCGCCGGTGGTGGCGCAACTGGAGTCGCTGAGCCTGTCCATGGGCACGCTCACCGACACGGGCGCGGAGGCGCTGCTGCGGGGTCAGCCGCTGACCCACCTCCGGCACCTCGATCTGAGCCACCACTTCCTCAGCGCGGACATGTGCGACCGGTTGCGGGCCGCCCTGGTCCCGGCCGGGACCGAGGTGGATGTGTCCGACCGCCAGAAACCGCACCGCTCACGGGGCGAGGAGTGGCGCTATGTCGCCGTCTCCGAGTGACAGCGCGGCTCCTCAGGCCGGCGCCCCGCTGCGGCTCACCGTGGTGGGCAACCCGGAGAACCGGCGCACGACACTGTTCCACGACGCCGCCCGCCGGGCCGGTCACCCGCCCCCGCGTGTGCTGGCGTGGCGGGATGTACTGACCGGCGCCGGGTACCCGTTCGCCCCGGGCGAGTTCGTCCGCATCGACTCGCCCGGGGAGAACGCGGAGGTCGACCGGCTGCTGCGGGGCACGGACGAGCCGACCCGGGTGGAGGGCACGGCCCGCTGGCACCGCCGCTTCACCGGCGCCCTGCGCGAGCTGACGGCCGCGGCGCGGCACGCGGGCGCGGTCACCTCGGCCGACCCCGAGGAGGTGGCCGTCCTCTTCGACAAGCGGCTGTGCCACGCCCGACTGTCCGCCGCACAGGTCCCGGTTCCCATGGCGCTGCCGGGCCCGGTCGTCGGCTGGGGCTCCCTCCGGGAGCGGTTGCGGACGGCGGACATGTGCCGGGCCTTCGTGAAACCGGCGCACGGTTCGTCGGCGTCGGGCGTGGTGGCCCTGTCCGTGGCCGGTCCCGGCCGGGTCAAGGCGACGACGTCCGTGGAGACCACCCCGGACGGTCACCTCCACAACTCCCTGCGGGTCCGGGACTACACCTCGGAGCGCGAGGTGGCGGCCCTGATCGACGCCCTCGCCCCGGACGGCGTACATGTGGAGCGCTGGCTGCCCAAGGCGTCCCAGGGCGGCCGGGCCGCGGACTTCCGGGTGGTCGTGGTCGCGGGCCGGGCCACCCACGCCGTCGTCCGGACGAGCCGCCATCCCATGACCAACCTCCACCTCGGCGGCGCCCGCGGCGACCTGGCGGAGGCGGAGGCGGCGATCGAGGCGACGGGGGGCCGTCTCAGCGACGTACTGGACACCGCCGAGCAGGCCGCGGCCTGCTTCCCGGGCACCCTGTGCGTCGGCGTGGACATCCTTCCCCTGACCGGCTGGCGCCGCTTCACGGTCGGCGAGGTGAACGCCTTCGGCGACCTCCTCCCCCGCCTGACCGGCCTGCCCGGCACCGGAGCGGAGGGCCTGGACACGTACGCGACCCAGCTCGCGGCGATCCCGACGGCCCTGGCCGGACGACACACCCGGCCGGCAGCGGGGCGACACGCCGAAGCCGGGACATGAGCCCGTCCACCATCACGCCGCGGGTCGGCCATGAGCCCCGCCCACAACCATCCCACCGGAACAGGGACATGAGCCCCGCCCACAGTCACCCACCGAAGCCGGGACATGAGCCACGCCCACACTCACCCACCAAAGCCCAGCCATGAGCCCCGCGCACACCCACCCACCGAAGCCCAGCCATGAGCCCCGCCCACAACCGCCCCACCGAAGCCCAGCCATGAGCCCCGCCCACAACCGCCCCACCAGAACAGGGACATGAGCCCCGCCCACAGTCACCCCTAAACCCCAGACATGAGCCCGCCCACAACCACCTCAACCCGCACCTCAACACGCACCACAAGCACCACCCATGGAGCACCACCGTGACCCTGACAAACCCCCCGTCCCCCGACATGAAAACGGTCGTGGGCAGTCACGACATCCTCTTCGTCACCCTTGACACCCTCCGCTACGACGTGGCGCAGGAGCTGGCCGAGGCGGGCCGTCTGCCGAACCTGGCCCGCCATCTGCCCGGCGGCACCTGGGAACTCCGGCACGCGCCCGGGAGTTTCACCTATGCCTCCCATCAAGCGATGTTCGCCGGATTCCTGCCGACACCGGCCGCGCAGGGCCCGCACCCCCGGCTGTTCGCGGCGCGCTTCGCGGGCAGTGAGAGCACGGCGGACGGCACCTTCGTCTACGACACCCCCGACCTGGTGTCCGGCCTGGCCGAGGCGGGCTACCGCACGGTGTGCGTCGGCGGGGTCGGCTTCTTCAACAAGCGGGGCCCGCTGGGCTCCGTACTGCCCGGGATGTTCCAGGAGAGCCACTGGGAGCCGGAGTTCGGGGTGACGTCACCGACGTCGTTCGAGGCACAGGTGACCCGCGCGGAGAAGGTCGTCGCCGACCTGCCACCCGAAGAGCGCCTGTTCCTCTTCCTGAACGTGTCGGCGCTGCACCAGCCCAACTGGTTCCACCTGCCCGGGGCGACCCGCGAGACGGGCGACACCCGGGCGACCCACGCGGCGGCGCTGGAGTACGTGGACCGCCACATGGGCCGTCTGCTGGACGCCCTGTCGAGCCGCCGCCCCTGCTTCGCCGTGGTCTGTTCGGACCACGGCACCGCGTACGGCGAGGACGGCTACACCGGTCACCGCATCGGCCATGACGTCGTCTGGACCGTCCCCTATGCCCACTTCTTCGTCGACGAGGCCCGATGACGCTCACCGCACCGACGCCCGGCCCCACCACGGTCCGCCCGTACGAGCAGTATGTGTACGCCTACCCGCACAAGACGGCGTACCGTCCGCTGCCCCCGGAGCGGGCGGAGTTGCGCGCGCTGTGGGCGGACGAGCCCAGGGACGCCCTCTCCCTCTACTTCCACATCCCGTTCTGCGAGGTGCGCTGCGGCTTCTGCAACCTGTTCACCCGTATCGGCGCCCCGGACGGTCTGACGACGGCCTATCTGGACGCACTGGAGCGGCAGGCCACCGCGGTCCGCGCGGCTCTGGACGGCCCCGCGCGGTTCGCCACCGCTGCCTTCGGCGGCGGCACGCCGACCTTCCTCACGGCGGCGGAGCTGGACCGGCTGTGCGATCTCGCGGAGCACGGTCTCGGCGCCGACCTGGCCGCGATCCCCCTCTCCGTGGAGGCGTCCCCGGCCACGGCCACCGCGGACCGCCTCGCGGTCCTGGCCGCGCGCGGCACGACCCGGCTGAGCCTGGGCGTGCAGAGTTTCGTCGACACGGAGGCGCGGACAGCCGTACGGCCGCAGCGGCGCGCGGAGGTGGAGGCGGCGCTCGGCCGCGTCCGTGACGCGGCGATCCCGGTCCTGAACATCGATCTGATCTACGGCATAGCGGGCCAGACCGAGCACACATGGACCCGCTCCCTGGACGCGGCCCTGGCCTGGCGCCCGGAGGAGCTGTACATGTACCCGCTCTACGTCCGCCCCCTCACCGGCCTTGACCGCCACAGGGACGGCGACGACAGGGCCTGGGACGAACAGCGGCTGCGCCTGTACCGTCACGGCCGCGACCATCTGCTGGGCGCGGGCTACGAGCAGGTGTCGATGCGCATGTTCCGCCGCGCGGACGCCCCCACGACGGGCGGCGGGGACTACGCCTGCCAGACCGACGGCATGGTGGGCCTGGGCTGCGGAGCCCGCTCGTACACGTCGAAGCTCCACTACTCCTTCGACTACGCGGTGGACATGCGCCGCATCCGGGGCATCGTCGACGCCTACACGGCCCGCTCCACGGCGGACTTCTCCCGCGCCGACTACGGCTGGGAGATGACCGAGGAGGAAACCCGCCGCCGCCACATCCTCCAGTCGCTCCTCCAGGCGGAGGGCCTGGACACGACGGAGTACCGGACCCGTTTCGGGACGACCCCCGAGGAGGACTTCCCCACCGAACTGACCCGCTTCCGCACCCGAGACTGGCTGGACGAGTCCACCGGCCCCGACCGTCTGCGCCTCTCCCCCGAGGGCCTCGCCCACTCGGACGCGCTGGGCCCGGACCTGTTCTCCCCCGCCGTGAGCGCGCGCATGGCCGCGTACGAACCGAAGTGACGTGACCCCCGATGGACCTGACGATCCTCTACCGCGGCCCGCTGGCGTCCTGCGACTACGACTGCCCGTACTGTCCCTTCGCCAAGCGCCGCGACACCCGCGCCCAGCTGACGGCGGACCGCGCGGCGCTGCACCGCTTCACCGACTGGGCGACGGCCCAGAGGGAGGACCGCCTCTCCCTCCTCTTCACCCCGTGGGGAGAGGGGTTGGTCCGCTCCTGGTACCGCCGCGCGCTCACCGACCTGAGTCACCTCCCCCAGGTGGGCCGGGTGGCGATCCAGACCAATCTGAGCTGCCGTACGGACTGGCTGGCCGAGGCGGACCTCGACACCCTCGCCCTGTGGTGCACCTTCCACCCCGGCCAGACCCCGTACGACCGCTTCCTCGCCAAGTGCCGTGAGCTGGCGCGCCTGGGCGTCCGCCACAGCGTCGGCATCGTCGGCCTCCCCGACCACCTGGACGAGGCCCGCCGTCTCCGCGCCGACCTCCCCGCCCACGTCTACCTGTGGGTCAACGCCGCCGAGGGCCACACCTACACCGACGCCGAGGCGTCCGACTGGACGGCCCTGGACCCCCTGTTCCCGTACAGCCGCCGCCCCCACCCCAGCGCGGGCCTCCCCTGCCGCACCGGGGCGTCCGTGATCTCGGTCGACGGCGACGGCACGGTCCGCCGCTGCCACTTCGTCCGCACGGAACTGGGAAACCTGTACGACGACACCTACCGCCGGTCCCTGACCCCCCGCCCGTGCCCCCTGGCGACCTGCGACTGCCATATCGGCTATGTCCACCTGGAGACGCTGCCGTTGTACGACGTGTTCGCGGGAGGCGTGCTGGAGCGGATACCGAAAGCCTGGCACCTGCCCCGAGACACGGCCTCCCGCCCCACCATGGGTCCGCCGTCCGGACGCTAGTTGGCCAGGCTGAAGTCCCCGCCCACCGGCGCCGCGATCTTGTCGACCCCGGTCAGCGCGGTCAGCGTGGTCACCGGCGTGGCGCTGTCCGTGGTGGTGCCGTTGCCGAGTTGCCCCGAGCCGTTGGCGCCCCAGGAGCGGACGGTGCTGTCACCCAGCAGCGCCATGGAGTGCTCCCGGCCACCGGCCACCAGTTGCACGCCCTTCAGTCCGGGCACCGGCACGGGGGTGATCCGGTAGTCGGTGGTGGAGTCACCGAGCTGACCCGAGGTGTTCTGTCCCCAGCTCTTGAGCCGGTTGTCGCTGCCGGTCACGGCCAGGCTGTGGTTGCAGCCCGCCGCGATCTGCGAGACCCCGCCCGGCCAGACGCCCTGAGTGTCCACGGGGGTATAGCGGTTGATCGTGCTGTTGTCGCCGAGCTGACCGGTGGCGTTGTAACCCCACGCCTTCACGGCATTCGCGGAGGCGGGCCGACCGACCAGAGCCAGGTTGTGGTTGCACCCGGCGGCAATGTGACTGACCCCAGTCAGACCGGCGACCGGGGCGGGCACGTTCCGGCTGGCGGACGTGCCGTCACCGAGCTGGCCGTTGATGTTGTAGCCCCACGCCCAGCCGGTGCCGTCCTCACGCAGCGCGATGCTGTGGTTGAGGCCCCCGGCGATGGCGGTCACCTTGTTCAGCCCCTCGACCCGGACGGGGACGGAGCTGTCGGAGTGGGAGCCGTTGCCGAGCTGCCCGTAGTTGTTGCGCCCCCACGCCACGACCGTGCCGTCGGCGAGGAGGGCCAGGCTGTGACTGCCGCCCGCCGCGATGTCCGTCGCGTTGGCCAGATTGACGACCTGACCGGGCGCGTTGTGGCTGAACACGCTGCCGTCACCGAGCTGACCCGACCCGTTGGCACCCCAGGACTGCACGGTCCGGTCCGTCAGCAGCGCGAGCCCATGCCCGCTGCTGGCCGACGCCCCGCCCGCCTCGATCTTCACCACCTCGGCACTCGTCAGCCCGAGCACGGTGGTGGCGGTCGTACGGAAGTCGGTCCAGGTGCCGTCCCCCAGCTGCCCGGAACGGTTGTTGCCCCAGGACTTCAGCCGCTTCTCCTGAGCGTGCGCGATATCGGCCGACGCCAGGTTGTGGACCGTGACCGGGGCGACGACGGCGACGAACGAACAGAGCGCGGCGGCGAGCCTGCGCCCGGTACGAGCCAGATGCGGAGTGAGGTGCACGAACGGTTCCTTCCGAAGATCGACAACGGGCGGAGCATTCGTTTCGGACACAGCCGCGCCAAGGCCGTGCCCGACCGGGAGGTTCACCCGGCCGGTGGGCACGTCATACGAACGACGGGCCCGGGTCGCCGCCACCCTCGACCTCGACGGCGACCAGGCCGACATCGCCGCTCTCGTCACCGCCGCGCACGCCCAGGTCCCGGGCGACAGACCCGCGACCCAGGTCCATATCCGCATCCACGAGAACCCCATCCGCACCGAGAATCCGTGGACGTTCCGCTGCGGCCCCAACGACACGGCGACCCCTGTCACATGACAGCCCGCAGAGGCAGCTGCCGCTGAACCGCGAGCCGCTCTTCGCCCCCGGCATCGTCAAGCGCACGAAAAAACTCCCAGCCGGACGAATCCGTACTGGGAGTTCTGCAAAACCAACCTGGGTGTGTGTGAAGTACCCGTGGTGTGTGGTCGTGGTGTCCGAGGGGGGACTTGAACTCTCCTCTCGGGCACCAGCCCACAACCGCTCTGACCTGGGGAAACGCCCGTCGACAGGCTTGATTTCGGCGGGCGTTCCTCCTGTTCTTTCCTGCTGTTTCAGGCCCTCTCGGACTCCTGTTGGTCATGCGTTGGTCACGTGACCAACCCTCCTCCGAGGCATCCGTCCCTGGTCAGGCTTCCCGGATGACGCCATGGGTTACGGCCAGGCTGCATGGGCGTAACCGTGACCACGTACCAGGGGTGGGCTGGGGTGGTCGGGACCTGTTTATGCAAGAACACGCATAGTCGCGTTCACGCATAGACGGGTAGTGCCACCCCCTCTACTGTCGTCGGACAGGCGGCCCAACGGGGCCGGAGCAAAGGGGTTTGGTATGTCCGAACGTTCGGAGCTCACCCGGCTCACGGGCAACGGCGACGGCGAGTGCGGAGAGAAGGACTGCCCGAACGTGTACCGCACGGCGACCGGATCGTTCCTGATGCAGGGCGACGCGTCCGATGCCTTCACCCCGCCCGCTGGTGAAGGGCTCGTGGAAATCCCGGAGGCGGTTCTCAGGGAGGCGTTCCGTGCACTTGGGTGGTGACGCGTGGAATAGCTGCTTCGATTCCATGGAGCGTGACGCGTGGCGGCTGGAAACGCTGCCCGTCTACACCATGCCCCAGGAAGCGGAGAAGCTGAAGCGCTTCCTCGCCGGGGAGAAATCCCCGGACGATTACACGTCGGCTTGGATGGACGAGGTTCGACAATGGGCCTCGGAAGGAAAGAGCGTCGGCAGGGTGCACGTCGTGACCCGCCCGCTCTCGGACTACCTCCGGTTTGAGTTCGAGTATTACTACCGGCACCACGTGAAGGCAGGCGAGGATATTCGCATTCTCGACCTCACCGACCGGGAGAACCCGGGGCTTCCGGATCAAGACTTCTGGATGTTCGATGAGTCCAAGGTGGTCCTGATGAACTATCGGGAGGACGGGACGCAGATAAATCGGGAACTGCACGAGGGTGGCCCTGAGCCGTATCGGCAGTGGAAGCGGATTGCCGTTGCCGAGTCGGTTCCATTCCTGGAGTACGTGAGCGGGTGACGTTCGACCCTGAACAGTTGGGGCAGCCGAAGCAAGAATTGGCCGCCCTGCTGAAAGAACTACGCAAGCGAGCCGGCCTAACTGGGGACCGGCTCGCTCGGCGTTGCAACATGTCTCAATCGAAGATCAGCCGAATTGAGAACGGGAAAGCGCAACCGAGCCTGCTCGACCTGGAGAGAATCCTCCGGGCTGTCGTTGCTCCGCCCGAGGTCATCGAGGAGGTCATTGCCCTCGCGAGGCTGGCCAATACCGAGTGGCAAGACCTGCGCTCGCTGCGCCGCAGAGGGTTGGAGAAGAAGCAGACCGAACTTTCCGCGCTCGAATCCTCCTCTACCGAGTTCCGTTTCTTCCTGCTCTCGATGATTACCGGACTGCTGTCAACCCCCGAGTACATTCGGGCCAGCCTTGCCCATTCCCCAGCTGATGTCACTAAGACGATCGCGAGGAAGCTGGAGCGGCAGGAGGTCCTTTACGACACGAAGAAGCGGTTCACCTTCATCCTCACCGAACAGGCCGTAAGGTGGCCACTCCTGCTCCCGGCCGCGATGGCGATGCAGATTGACCGGCTGGCCTCACTGACCCACCTGCCGAATGTGAAGCTCGGCGTTATCCCCATCGCGGGGTATAAGCCCATGGCTCCGATGGACACCTTCACTGTCTACGACAACACCCTGGCCACCGTGGAGAACACCACCGGTGTCGTGATCCTGAGAGATCCGCGCGACATCGACATGCATGTGGAACTGTTCTCGACACTGGAGGGGTACGCGCTGTTCGGGGTCGAAGCACGAGCCTTGTTGACGGAGTGGGCTGCCGCCTGCCGTTCATGATCTTTAGTCCATGACAGGAAAGAACTACACAGCCGCCGATTTCTGGGTCAATGATTTCCCCCATGACAGCGACCGAGCGAAACAAAGAGCGGGTGCGTTACGGCGTAGGTCGGGGGCTGGAGTACCGGCGGGCGTTCGGCCCTGATGGTGGTGTGCGCTCGTGACCGGGCGCATGACTCTGCGGGTGTCGTACGACGGCGGCCGGACGTACGGCCCGGTGCGTGAGGTGCAGGTGGAGCCGCGCAATGCGGTGATCCTGGGTTCGCCGACCAAGTACCCCCCGTGCGGGTGCCCTCGGTGCACGGGCCGCAGTTCGTTGCCTGCCAGTGCTCTCCGCCCCGTGGCGGTGGAGCCGAAGGCGGCGTGATGCACCGCTTGGGCCGCGCTGGGTGCTGCGCCACTTTGGCCGGTACGCGGGGCCGCTCTACCTGGCCGCGATCCTCAGCGGCTGTGCCCTGGTTCTCGCCATGGCTCTTTGGTAACCGCATGGGCCGCTGTCCCTGATGCTTCCCGCCGGATTCCCGGTGGGAATTCCCGAGAAGAGAGGTAGTCCGATGGTGGAAAAGAACACCACTTCGGTGACCCCCGAGGGGGGTGGCCTGCTCGTCGCGAAGCGGAAGATCGTGGCCGCACGCACCCGTGCCGAGCAGGAGTCCGACGTCAGCAGTGGCCGTTCCGACGGCAACGACTGACGGGAGCGCCCACGGTGCTTGATGCAGCCTCGTGGGCGGGGCGTCTGGGCGGGGACACGTTCCTCGCCCGGACGTACCACCGCTCTTACGCGCACTTCCCCGGAGCCGCCGACACGGCGGGCCTGTTCTCCTGGGACGACCTGAACCGGATCATTGCCACTCAGCGGCTGGAGCCGCCCCGGCTGCGCCTGTCGGCCGACGGTGAGATGGTCCCGCTCCACCGCTACGCGATTCCGACCACGAACCGCCGAGCGGTCACCTGGTCCCGTATCCAGCCGTCCGACTTTCACGCCCAGCTCAGAGAAGGGGCGTCGCTGGTGCTCGATGCGGTGGAGAAGATCCACCCCGCTGTGGGGGCGGCTGCTGAAGGGCTGGAACGCTTCCTCGGAACGTCCGTGCAGGCCAACGTGTACGCCTCGTGGACCGAGCGGGAGGGCTTCGGCCAGCACTGGGATGACCACGATGTGGTGGTGGTCCAACTCCACGGCTCGAAGCGGTGGCGCCTGTGGGGGATGACCCGTGAGGCACCCACCTTCCGGGACGTGGAGTCGCCGGAGGAGCCGGAGGGCGACCCGATGGCGGACCTCGTTCTGTCCCCGGGTGACGTGCTCTACCTGCCGCGCGGCTGGTGGCACGCGGTCACCGCCGACCAGGGGACGGAATCCCTTCACCTGACGTTCGGCATGGTCCCGCACACGGGCGCTGACCTGATGCTCTGGATCGTCGATCAGCTCAGGGCGTCCCTCGCGCTGCGCAGGGACATCCCGCGCTTCGGCTCGCTGACGGAACAGTCGGACTTCATCGACGCCGTGCGCCGTGAGGTCGCCGACATGATGGCGGACCCGCGCCTCGTGGAGCGGTGGGCGGAGTCGATCGACACGACCGACCTGGGCCAGGCGATTCCGTCCCTGCCGTACGTGGACGGAGTCCCCGCCCGAGGGGAGATCACGGTCAAGCTCACCGCTCCGAGGGGCCGCCTGACGGCGAACCCGGCAGAGGGCACGGTCACCTTCTCGGCAGCCGGTACCGCATGGGACTTCGCCGAGTCCGCCGCGCCCACGCTGGGCACGCTGCTGACCAACCAGCCGACCACGCTGGGCGAACTCGCCGACTCCGCCGGACTGGAGGTCAAGGACGTGGCCGAACTGGTCTCCGTCCTCATCGACGGCCACGCCGTCGCAGTCGTGGGGACGGTGCTGTGACCGCCGCACTCTCCCTGGGGACATACCGCGTGCGTGCCGTCAGCCGGGCGGCACGCACCGCCCTTGCAGCCGGTAGCCCCTGGGTGGATACGGCACCCAACTACGCCCACGGTCGGGCGTACGAGGAGTTGCGGCTGGTTCTCGGGGAGTTCCCGACCGTGCGGGTAGCCACGAAGACGGGGTTCTTCACGGAGGAACAAGGCCGCATCGCTCTGGCTGACGGCGTGCTCACTCGGAAATCCGCAGCCCACAGGCACAGCCTTGAACGGGGCTTCGTCCGCTGGCAGACGGAGCGATCCTTGGCCGGGCTCGGGCGCGTGGACCTGGTCTTCGTCCACAACCCCGAGCACCACGGACACGGCCTTGACCGTGCCGCCCTGCACGGGCGTGCGCGGGAAGCCTTCACGGCGCTGGAAGAGTTCGCCCATGCGGGCAGGATCGGCGGGTACGGCGTCGCCACCTGGTCGGGCCTGACCTCCGGAGCGTTCAGCATCCCCGAGTTGCTCACGCTCGCCCGTCAGGCGGCCGGTTCCGCCGAGCACCACTTCACGGGCTTGCAGATGCCCGTCAGCCTGATCATGGATGCCGCGATCACACAGGCCCTGAAAGGCGGCGGACCACTGGTACAAGCGAAGGACGCGGGGCTGATCACGTTCGGCTCCGCGCCCCTGCACGGGGGCGAACTCCTCGACGCCATGACATCCGAACTGGTGAACCTCATCCGCCCCGGCCTGTCGGCCGCAGCCGCTGCCCTGCTGGCTGCCGGATCGTGCCCCGGCCTCGATGTCGTCCTGACTTCCGCGAGCACGCGCGAGCACTGGGACGATGTGGCCAAGGCTCTGGCTACGCCGCTGACGGCCCAGGAACTCAGGAGGGTGACGGATGAACTCGCCGATGAATGAGGAGGTACAGGCCCTGATGGAGGCCGCCCACGACCGGGCGGCCAAGGAACTGGGCCTCACCTGCACGGGACCGCTGGCGTGGGGCTTCCTCGGTGTCACCCTCGGACGCCGAGCGGGGGACCGGTGGCTACGGGTGAGCCGGACGGCGAAGAGGAACGCGGGCAGGAAGGAGGGGGAGGGCATCGTCGGGGCTTCTGAGATGGTGCCTGACGGCGTGCCCCGCCCCCACCTGTACGCGGTGAATGATTGGACTGACGGCGAGTGGGCCTTCGAGTCGGAAGTCCTGGACTACCTCACGCAACCCATCGTGTCCCCGGACCGGGCCGACATCGACCACGACCCGGGGTTGCCTGACGAGTGGTGGGCGGACCTTCGCCAAGCCTTGGCCCTCCTCGCTGAAGCGGAGGGAGTGAAGGTAACCGTGCGGGACGGGTGGATCGAACGAGCCTTCCCCCAGTTCCTCGGCGTCCCTGCCCCCGCCACGGTGGAGCGGGTGACCGGTCACGGCGACCTGCACTGGGGCAACCTCACCGCCGCGCCCCTGTGCCTGCTGGACTGGGAGCGGTGGGGACGGGTGCCCTTCGGCTATGACGCCGGACTGCTCCACGCCAATAGCCTGCTCGTGCCGGATGTTGCTGCCCGCATCCGCAGGGAGTTCGCGCCGGTCCTCGATACCCCCGCCGGTCGAATCGGGGAACTGGCAGCCCTGGCCGAGATGCTGCAAGCCGTAGCCCGTGGCTGGTACCCCGACCTTGCACCCCACCTCGTGGCCCGTGCAGAGGCGCTCACCGGAGTGCGCCCGCCCGTCCCGGTGCACTCCGAGGTGAGCGCCTGACTGCGCCCCTGTACGCCCTTCTCAGGCACTCTCACCGATGTGCCGGTACAAGGTCGCCCGGTGGACTCCGAGGGTCTTGGCAATGGCCGTGACGCTCTCGCCCTTGGCGTACCGGGCACGGGCTACAGCTAGCTTGTCCTCGTCCATCACGGACGGGCGTCCGCCGTGGTTGCCATTGCGGGCGGCGGTGTCGAGCCCTTCCAACGTCTTCTCCCGGATACCCTCCCGTTCGACTTCGGCGGCCACGGCCAGGACGGCGAACACGATCGCCCCTGCCCCGTTCGGGTCGTACACCCCCGTGAGGGGGCCGGAGAGGAGTTCCAGTTGGACGCCGTCCTTCTGGAGAGTGGATGACAGGGTCATGAGTTCAGCGGCGTTGCGGGCGAGACGCTTCATCTCCACCACGGTGAGGATGACCGGCTGGTTGGGTGCCGCCGTCTTGATCTCCCGGGCGAGGGTGAGCGCCTTCTCGAACTCTGGGCGTTCCTTGATCCGGCTGCTGATCTTCTCCGAGAAGACCCGGGTGCAGTCGGCGCGGGCAAGGGCGTCCAACTGGGACTGGAGTTCCTGGCCGACCGTGGAGCAGCGGGCGTACCCGATGCGTATGGCTGCGCCCGGGGCTACTTCGAGGGCCCGCACTACGGGTGCGCCCTGCACCCATGGCTTGCCGGGGTTGCGGTCGGCGGGAGTCTTCACCGTGAGTTCCGCTTTGAGCGCGGGTACGAGGGCGAAGCGACCCGTGTGGTAGCTGCTCGCCACCTTGCCCGCGCCCGTGCGGCAGGGGCTACCGGCGGGGGCCTGGCACTTCGGGCAGTCGTGGCGTTCGACATGTTCGGCCGGGGTGTTCGTGGTCATGATCAGACCGTCGCACAAATATGTCGCGTAACGCAAGATCCGGAGTGAAGTTCTGCGACGAGTTACGCGACAGCGAAGAGGGGGTGAACCGGACATCGGCCGGGATCGGCCGGGTAGTCGCGCAACCGACCGTTTACGCGACACCCTTCCCCGCCCGCTGCGCCGACGTGTGCTGGTCCTGGTGCTCACCCTCGGCAGGGCGCGACCGGCACCCCACCTGGGCTTACTTGCAGGGCTGTGCGCCTGCCTGAGCGCCTGCCGCTCCCCATCCGCCCCCGGCTCGACCGTGCCGGACTGTCGGCCGTCCACGGGGCGCACGGCCGTTCACCTGCCGGGCAAGCCTGCAACGGCGGAGGAGTGGGCGACGGCGAAGCGGGCGGAGCCAAGGGCCAGCCCCGAGCGCGACGGCGAAGGGGGGTGGGGTATGACCCCCTGAGCCCGACTTCGAGGACCGCCTTGTCTTAGCAGCTCAGATCCTGCGACGGTTCCAGACCTCGCCAGGGCAGCGGCGACCGTAGGTAGCGGCGGAGAAGTAGCAGGTGGGAGCGCTGCGCCTAGATGAATGAGTCCAAGGGTTCGCCTGCGGACAAGGCGCGAGGGCGCCCATGGTCAGTGTGTGAAGACAAACCTGGACACCCTCGCGACAGCACTCTATGCCCGGATCGACGACGAGTTGAAGGCTTCGCCGTGGCTGGCTCCATGGCGTCCGAAAGTGGGGATCGAGCCCACGCTCAGTGATGCGGAACTGCTCACGCTCGTGGTGATGTCGGCACTGCTCGGCTACACCTCCGAGCGGCGCTGGCTGCGTCGCGTCGACCGCGACTTCCGCGGCATGTTCCCCTATGTGCCCCGGCAGTCCGGCTACGGCAAGCGGTTGCGGGCCGCGTCGTCACTGCTCACCAGCATGATCCGGGTCCTCGCCCAGGACACCTCGCTGTGGAGCGACGACGTATGGCTGGTCGACTCCACCCCGGTGGGCTGCGGGTGCTCCCGGGAGACGGCCAGGCGCTCGGACCTGGCCGGCTGGGCCCAGTACGGCTACTGCGCGTCGCACTCGCGGTACTTCTGGGGCTTGCGTCTGCACCTGGTCTGCACGCCCGGCGGCCTGCCGGTCCTGTTCGCCCTGACCGGCGCGAAGGCCGACGAACGCGAGACCCTGCGCGACATGCTCGACACCGCCCCCGACGTGACCGCCGCCCACCCCGGACAGACGATCATCGGAGACAGGAACTACTACGGCCGGGAGTTCGAGAACGACCTCACCGAACGTGACCTGATGCTGCTGCGTCCGGCCCGCAAAGGCGAGCCCGGGCGGGCCGGCACACACCTGTTCAAGCCGCTGCGGCAGGTCATCGAGTCGATCAACCAGACCTTCAAAGGGCAGCTCGACCTGGAACGACACGGCGGCAAGACCCCGGCCGGAGTCACCGTCCGGGTCCTGTCCCGCATCCTCGCGCTGACCGCAGCGATCTGGCACAACGATCAGACGGACCAGCCGGTCAAGCGCTCGCTGATCGCCTACGACCACTAACCGTGACCCCACCCCTTGGACTCATTCATCTAGCCTGGCCGGCACTCGGAGCCTGCACGAGAATGACACCTTCGGGGCTTGCCGTAAGTGGCTTCGCTCTGTGGCCGCGTAAGCGGCCCATGTCCCTTGTTGCAAGTCGAAGAGGGTTCGAGCCTTGGGGCGCGGAGCGCCCCACCTGGCTAGCTTTGGTCTTCCTGATGTCGGCCCCTCCGGGGCCGCTCTGTCGAAGCGGCTTCCGGCTGTGCGGCCGGAGGCCGCCCCTGTCGCCTACCTCTTCGCCGTCGCACTTGCCGTTGGTGGGGGCGCTGCGCGCCCTACTTCTCTTCGCCGCTGCACGTAAGTGCGTACATGGCTTCCCGCTGTCGGCCCCGGGAGGGGCCCAGTCGTAAGGCTTTGAACCTACTGAGATAGATAAAGAGGAGGCGAACGTTTCACTTGGTCAAGGCATGTGCCACGACACGTGGGGTGTGTCCCTCCGCCACGCCTGACGTGTACGTTTCGGGAGTTTGTACACGTGGCGTGTGTCGGCCTGCGTGGGCGAGCGTTCAGGCCGCGCGTGCCCAAGGGGTGGCGTCGCCGTGCACGCTGCACCTACGACCCCCTCGACTGCCCTTCTGGAAGTGGTGATGGGGCAGGGTGAGGCATCGGGCGGTTGAGTCGTGCCCGATGAGGGTGAGCGCCTTGGCTCGGCCGACCGCGTTCGTGACGCTCTGCCTGGACGGGATGACCCCGTCATCGCCAGCGAGGATTCCGGCCAGCTCGCCCATACGGAACTCGGCGTGACCTATCTGGTTCGCCCTCCACAGGGCGGCGAAGTAGACGCGGTAGGTCAGTGGGTGCCGGTCGTCTCTGGCCATGCATTCGCACTGCGCTTGAGAGAGGCCGCCCCATTCGACGCCGGGTCCGAAGTCGATGCGCACTGAGTCGTGGTCCTTCCCGTGTGGCGCGGTGAGCGCCGGTAGTCGGTGGTTCGCATGTGCTCCCTTCTGGTAGGCACGGCCAGCCGTCCGGCTGGCTTGGGATTGGAGCTGAGGTCAGGCGGCTTCCCGGCAGTCCCGTTCGATCCAGCGGTCCACGTCGGTGGGCCGGAAGCGGAGGTGTCCGCCGATCTTGCGGGCGGGGATGTTGAGTGCTCGGTGGTTGTTGTAGACCCACGCGGGCGTCACGCCCAGGTACTCGGCCAGGTCGGTGACGCTCATCAGGCGGGCGTTCTGCAAAGGACGGCTCCTCGGTTAGCGGAGGGGATGGTTCCCCTCGGGCTGCTCATCCTGAACCATCAGTCCGGTTCGGTCAAACCCGGATGCGCCACGCCTGGGCTTGCCTAGTTCGGTTGCGTTCCGTAGGTTGTCGGCCATGACTGAGAAACCAGAGCACTCCGAAGATCAGAAGCACCTTCCCGGAGAGCACTTCACGGAGACGGTGCAGGAGATCGGGCCGTGGCGGGTCGCGATGCTGTGGCCGCTCGACACTGTCGGGGGCGCGGGCGGTCCGCGATCCATCTACATCGAGCCCCGTGATGGGGCCGACTCCCAGGAAGTTGCACGGGGCATCACGACCACGATCCTCCGCAGGGTGGACATCGCCGCAGCGGCGAAGGAAGCGGAGAGCTTCGCCCCGTGGGCACGGATCGCACGCGGGGCCGTGGAGGATCTGCAACAGCGCAAGGTCGAAGAGTTCCGGCAGGGGCTCGCCGCGCTTCCCAAAGGCGTGTCAGACGAGTACCTCGCCGTGATCTCCGATCTCTATGTCCACGTCGTTGAGGCGGGACACCGCGCCCCGCTCCAGGAACTGGAGACGTGGACAGGGACGAAGCAGGCCACGTTGAAGGGCCACCTCCGGGCGGCGCGTCAGCGCGGCTTCCTGACCAAGGTCGAAGCCAAGGCTGGCGGACGGCTCACGGACAAGGCGATCGAAGTCCTGGAGGGGATCAAGGATGCCGAAGAAGCGAAGCGACAGCCGTAGCGGACAGGACAGAGCGAGGGGGGAGCTAGCCGGGTGGCGAAGCGCGGCAACGGGCTCGGTGGGACTCCGGTGGAGATCCGGCGTACGGGCCGACCGAACACCTGGGGCGTGCGTACGCCCCTGCACTTCAACCCGGCGACGGGCAGGAAGGAGCGCTACTGGATAGGGCGCGAGTACAAGAACAAGACCGAGGCGGAACGGGCGCTGCGCAAGTGGCACAGCGACCACGAGGCGGGCACCCTCACGCCGCGCTCCGACATGACCATGGCCCAGCTCATGGACGGGTGGCTTGCCAAGCATCGGGGCGAGGACACCACCCGGGAGGGGTATGAGCCGAAGATCCGGCTGCACATCAAGCCGCACATAGGCAGGGTCAAGGTGGTGGAGGTGACGGACGAGCGGCTTGACGAGCTGTACCGGCTCTTGGAGAGCACGCCCATCGAGGCGAACGGGAACAAGCCGCTCGGTCCCAAGAGCGTCCGCCACATCCACAACATCATCTCGGCTGCGCTGGACTCGGTGACCGGACCGAGGAAGCTCCTCACGGTCAACCCGGCCCACACTGCCAACCCGCCCACGGAACGGCAGATCAAGGCGGCACAGCCGGACTTCCCCACGCTCAACGATCACGAGACGGGGCGGTTCCTGGCGGACATCTGGAAGCCGTGCGGCAACCGGGCCTGTGACGGCGGGCTGACTCACCACTGCCTCCGGGATGCCCCGCTGTGGACCTCGTACGCGGCGACCTCGTGTCGGCGCAGCGAGGTGCTGGGGTGGAAGTGGTCGCTCATCCACTGGGACGAGTGCGCCATCGAACTGGCCTGGGTCGTGGTCGAAGAGGGCAACACCTACCGGCTGCGCAAGCTCACCAAGGACGGAGACGACAACGCGATCATCTACGTGGACCAGGCCCTGATGAACGTCCTCAAGTGGCAGAAGGAACGCCAGGACGCGGAGCGGGAACGGCTTGGGGATCTCTGGGTGGACCATGACCTCGTGTTCGCCCGGGACGGCTTCAAGCTCTATCGGGGCGAGGCGGGCGGACCGCAGGACCCGGAGAAGGTGTCGGCCCGCTGGCGGACGGCACGCAACCGTCTGCACCTGCCGGAGAACTTCCGGCTGCACGACTGGCGGGCGTCGAAGATCACGAACGATCTGGACGCCCATGAGAACCCGGTAGAGGTCTCGGCCAACGCCCGGCACCACTCGCCGGGCTACACCATGGCGCGCTACGGCAGGCGTCGCGCCGAGGGAGCGAAGAAGCTGGCCGCTTCGAGCGCCAGCCGGATCGGCCTCTCATCCCTGGTCTGACCAGGCGATTCGCTCGGCTGTTGGTCACGTGGTTGGTCACGCCACAGTCGGAGAAACAGAAAAACCCCACGTGAAGTGAGGTCTCTGCTGGTGTCCGAGGGGGGACTTGAACCCCCACGCCCGATAAAGGGCACTAGCACCTCAAGCTAGCGCGTCTGCCATTCCGCCACCCGGACAAGGTGTCTGCCGCTTGGCGCGGGGGTTTCCCCGCAGCGACGTGGACAACCATACCAAGGTTTCAGAGCGGCTCTCACCTGCGTTTTCCGTGGCTCGGGCACCCCTCTGGGACAGGGGTGCCCGAGCCACAGTTCCGTCACCTTGGGCGACGGATCGGTCACCTCATGTCGTCGGCATGAGGTGGTACTCGGGGAAGTTCCCCGGCAGCCGCTCCCCCGCCGGGCCCCGGGTCACCGCGCGGACCAGCAGCTCGCCGCCGACGAAGGCACCGCGCCAGGACGCGCCGAAGCCGCCGAACAACTCGTCGCGGTCGCCGCGGGAGCGGGGCTTGCCGTGGCCGACCTTGAAGGCGCGGATCTGCGGGGCGAGCCGGTCGTAGGTGGCACGGTCGTCGGTGGACAGGGTGGCGACGAGCGCGCCGTTGGAAGCGTTCATCGCGGCGAGCAGTTCCGCCTCGGTGTCGACCAGGACGATGGTGTCGACCGGGCCGAAGGGCTCGGCGTGGTGGAGGGGGGAGGAGGGGGGCGGGTTGAGGAGGGTGACGGGCTGGACGTAGGCGGAGGTGTCCTGGCCGGGGAGGAGGCGGGCGTCGGAGAGGTGGCCGCGGTGCAGGGGGACGGCGCCGCGGTCGACGGCCTCGGCGACCTGGTCGGTGAGGTCCTTGGCCTTGGCCGCGTTGATCAGCGGGCCGAAGTCAAGGTCGGGGTAGGGGTCGTCGGGGTGGGCGACGGCGAGCGGGTGGCCGACCTTCAGGGTGCGGACGGCCGGGAGGTAGGCCGCGAGGAAGTCGTCGAACAGGGCACGCTGGACGACGAAGCGCGGGTACGCGGTGCAGCGCTGTTTGCCGTAGTCGAAGAGCTTGGGGACGATCGCGGTGAGCGCGTCCCAGTCCGAGTGGTTCCAGATGCCCCAGGTGTTGAGTCCCTCCTGTTCGAGGATGTGCCGCTTGCCGAGGTCGGCGACCGCGGTGGCGACGGCGGCGCCGGTGTCCCGACCGCCGACGAAGGAGACGCAGCCGATCTCGGGCGCCCGCACCAGCGCCTCCGACAGCTCGCCTCCGCTGCCGCTGACGAGGGTGACGGGAATGCCCTCGCGGGCGGCGAGCGCGGCGGCCAGAGTGAGACAGGCGACGCCGCCGTCGGTCGGGGTTTTGGCGATGACCGCATTGCCTGCCAGTGATTGCACCAACATTGCGTGAACGAGCACGCTCATCGGATAGTTCCAGCTCGCGATGTTGGACACCGGTCCGTCCAGCGGGGCGCGGCCTTCCAGCATGGGTTCGATGCCGTCGACGTACCAGCGGACCCCGTCGATGGCCCGGTCGACGTCGGCGGTGGCCAGCCGCCAGGGCTTGCCGATCTCCCAGACCAGCAGCAGGGCGAGCAGTTCCCGGTGCCCGGTGAGGGCGTCGAGGGTGGCGGCGACCCGGGCCCGGCGTTCGGCCAGCGGCAGGTGGCGCCAGGCGCGGTGCTGGTCGAGTGAGGCGCGTACGGCCTGCTGGGCGGTGGCGCGGTCGAGTCGGGGCGGGCCCGCGATGGGGCCGCCGTCGACGGGGGTGGTGGCGGGCAGGGCGCGGCCGTCGGGCTGCCAGGCGGTGTTCCAGAGGTTGAGGACGCGGTCGTCCCGGAAGGCTTCCGGGGCCACGGTCAGACAGCGCTGCCAGGCGTCGGACCAGGAGGTGCCGGATTTCAGGGTGAGGGTGGGGGTGGGGATGGGGGTGGATGTGGGCGTGGGTGGCATTGGTGGACTCCGCTCTCGGTGCACAGTCGGGGCGGGAGGGTGGGTGTCCGGGCGTCGGAGCCGGGGCCAGGGCCGGGGCCGGGGAGTGGTGGCCGGGAAGTCGGCCGGTTCCGGCGGGAACGGGCCCGTGCACGGCGCGCACCGCCGCGCACGGGGAGGGCTGGGCGGGTCACCCTTTGTATGGGGCACCCTTCACATGGGGCACCGTCTACATGGGGCACCCTTTGTGGGGGTCACCCTTTGTTCGACGCTGATGACCTCATGTGACGGGAGAGGGTCGTCCCGTACCTCCAGGGTGGGTCATCCCGTGTGCTCCAGCGCGGCGACGACCAGCCGCGCGGTCTCGGTCGGGGTGTTCCCGACCCGGACACCGACCGCTTCCAGGGCGTCCTTCTTGGCGCTCGCGGTGCCGGAGGAACCGGAGACGATCGCTCCGGCGTGGCCCATGGTCTTGCCCTCGGGGGCGGTGAACCCGGCGATGTAGCCGACGACGGGCTTGGTGACATGCTCGCGGATGTAGGCGGCGGCGCGTTCCTCGGCGTCGCCGCCGATCTCGCCGATGAGGACGATCAGCTCGGTGTCGGGGTCGTCCTGGAAGGCGGCGAGGCAGTCGATGTGGGTGGTGCCGACGACGGGGTCGCCACCGATGCCGACGCAGGTGGAGAAGCCGATGTCACGCAGCTCGTACATCAGCTGGTAGGTGAGGGTGCCGGACTTGGAGACCAGGCCGATCCGGCCGGGCTTGGTGATGTCGGCGGGGATGATCCCGGCGTTGGCCTGGCCGGGGGTGATCAGACCGGGGCAGTTGGGTCCGACGATCCGGGTGCCGCGCCGGCGGGCGTACGCGGTGAAGGCGACGGAGTCATGGACGGGGATGCCCTCGGTGATGACGACGGCGAGGGCGATCCCGGCGTCGGCGGCCTCGGTGACGGCGGCCTTGGCGAAGGCGGGCGGCACGAAGACGACGGTGACGTCGGCGCCGGTGGCCTCCATGCCGTCGTGGACGGTGCCGAAGACCGGGACCGCGCGGTCGTCGAAGTCGACGCTGCGACCGGCCTTGCGCGGGTTGACCCCGCCGACGACATCGGTGCCCGCGGCGAGCATCCGGCGGGTGTGCTTCATGCCCTCGCCGCCGGTCATGCCCTGGACGAGGACCTTGCTCTCCTTGGTGAGGTAGATGGCCATGTCCCGGCTCCTCAGGCGGCGTGGGCGAGTTCGGCGGCGGTGCGGGCGGCGTCGTCCATGGTGGACGACTGGCGGACCAACGGGTGTGCGTAGGTGTCGAGGATGGTGCGGCCCCGGACGGCGTTGTTGCCGTCGAGGCGGACGACGAGTGGTTTGGTGAGGGTGACGGTGTCCAGGGCCTGGACGATGCCGTCGGCGACGGCGTCGCAGGCGGTGATGCCGCCGAAGACATTGACGAAGACGGACGTGACGTCCGGGTCGGAGAGGATGACGGACAGTCCGTCGGCCATGATCTGCGCGGAGGCGCCGCCGCCGATGTCGAGGAAGTTGGCGGGCCTGGCGCCGCAGCCGGCGACCACGTCGAGGGTGGACATGACCAGTCCGGCGCCGTTGCCGATGATGCCGACCTGGCCGTCGAGCTTGACGTAGTTGAGGCCGCGTTCGGCGGCGACGGCCTCCAGCGGGTCGTCGTGCTCGGTGGCCTCCTCGCCCCAGCGGGCCTGGCGGAAGCTCGCGTTGTCGTCCAGGGTGACCTTGCCGTCGAGGGCGAGGATCTGGCCCTGCGCGGTGCGCACCAGCGGGTTGACCTCGACGAGCAGCGCGTCCTCGCGGATCAGCACCTCCCACAGGCGCACCAGGACGTCCACCGTCTGCGGTGGCAGTCCGGCGGCCTGGGCGATCTCGCCCGCCTTGGCGGAAGTGACCCCGGTGGAAGGGTCGATCGGAATGCGGGCCACCGCTTCCGGCCGAGTTGCGGCGACCTCCTCGATGTCCATCCCGCCCTCGGCCGAGGCGATGGCCAGGAACTGACCTGCGGCGCGATCAAGGACATAGGAGACGTAGTACTCGGTCTCGATGTCGACGGGTTGGGCCAGCATCACCTTGGCGACCGTGTGGCCCTTGATGTCCATACCGAGGATCTGACGGGCCGTCAGCTCTGTCGCGGCCGGGTCGGCGGCGAGTTTGACTCCGCCCGCTTTGCCGCGTCCACCCGTCTTGACCTGGGCCTTCACCACGACCCTGCCGCCGAGTCGGCGGGCGATCTCACGGGCTTCCTTGGCCGAGTCGGTGACCTCGGCCCGCGGCACCAAGATGCCGTACTCCTCGAAGAGTTCCCTTGCCTGGTGTTCGTACAGGTCCATCTCGGCTCCTGACTGAAAGTGCCGCACGCCCCCTGGACACCACCCACCGGATGCGGGATAACAACTTCATACAGTATTCGTCGACTGTATGCAATGTACCGCGAGACCGCTCCAACCCCCTACGAAGGGACAGGACTTCGCCATGCCTGACGACAGCCGCGACCAGAACGAGCAGCTCATCTCGGGTGGGCACCTCGTCGCCAAGGCCCTCAAGGCGGAAGGTGTGGAGGTCATCTACACCCTGTGCGGCGGCCACATCATCGACATCTACGACGGCTGCGTCGACGAAGGCATCGAGGTCGTCGACGTCCGCCATGAGCAGGTCGCCGCGCACGCCGCCGACGGCTACGCACGGATCACCGGCAAGCCCGGCTGTGCGGTGGTCACCGCGGGCCCCGGCACCACGGACGCCGTCACCGGTGTCGCCAACGCCTTCCGCGCCGAGTCCCCGATGCTGCTCATCGGCGGCCAGGGCGCGCTCACCCAGCACAAGATGGGGTCCCTCCAGGACCTTCCGCACGTCGACATGATGAACCCGATCACCAAGTTCGCGGCGACCGTGCCGGACACCGCCCGTGCCGCCGACATGGTGTCGATGGCGTTTCGCGAGTGCTACCACGGCGCCCCAGGACCCTCCTTCCTGGAGATCCCGCGCGATGTCCTGGACGCCAAGGTCCCGGCCGCCAAGGCACGCGTTCCGCAGGCCGGCGCCTACCGGGCCTCGACCCGCTCGGCCGGTGACCCCGAGGCCATCGAGAAGCTCGCCGATCTGCTGGTGCACGCCGAGAAGCCGGCCATCCTGCTCGGCAGCCAGGTGTGGACCACCCGGGGCACCGAGTCCGCCATCGAACTGGTCCGCTCCCTGAACATCCCCGCCTACATGAACGGCGCCGGCCGAGGCACCCTGCCGCCCGGCGACCCGCACCACTTCCAGCTCTCCCGCCGCTACGCCTTCTCCCACGCCGATGTCATCGTCATCGTCGGCACCCCCTTCGACTTCCGGATGGGCTACGGCAAGCGGCTCTCCGCCGAGGCCACCGTCGTCCAGATCGACCTGGACTACCGGACCGTCGGCAAGAACCGCGACATCGACCTCGGCATCGTCGGGGACGCCGGACTGGTGCTGAAGTCCGTCACCGAGGCCGCCACCGGGCGGGTCGACGGCGGTGCCTCCCGGCGCAAGGAGTGGCTGGACGAGCTGCGCGCCGCCGAGCAGACCGCCCTGGAGAAGCGGCTGCCCAGCCTGCGCTCGGACGCCTCACCCATCCACCCCTACCGGCTGGTCAGCGAGATCAACGACTTCCTCACCGAGGACTCCATCTACATCGGCGACGGCGGCGACATCGTCACCTTCTCCGGTCAGGTCGTCCAGCCCAAGTCACCCGGCCACTGGATGGACCCGGGCCCGCTCGGCACGCTCGGGGTCGGCATCCCCTTCGTCCTCGCCGCCAAGCAGGCCCGGCCTGACAAGGAGGTCGTCGCGCTCTTCGGCGACGGCGCCTTCTCCCTGACCGGCTGGGACTTCGAGACGCTGGTCCGCTACGACCTCCCCTTCGTCGGCATCGTCGGCAACAACTCCTCCATGAACCAGATCCGCTACGGCCAGGCCGCCAAGTACGGCAAGGAGCGCGAGCGGGTCGGCAACACCCTCGGCGACGTCCACTACGACAAGTTCGCCCAGCTGCTCGGCGGGTACGGCGAGGAGGTCCGCGACCCGGCCGACATCGGCCCGGCGCTGCGCCGCGCCCGTGAGTCCGGCAAGCCGTCGCTGATCAACGTCTGGGTCGACCCGGACGCGTACGCCCCCGGAACCATGAACCAGACCATGTACAAGTGAGGTGATCCGGTGACCGCCAAGGCACTCGAAGGCATCCGCGTCCTGGACATGACCCATGTCCAGTCCGGGCCCTCCGCGACCCAGCTGCTCGCCTGGCTCGGCGCGGACGTGGTCAAGCTGGAGGCCCCGTCGGGCGACATCACGCGCAAGCAGTTGCGTGATCTGCCCGATGTGGACTCGCTCTACTTCACCATGCTCAACAGCAACAAGCGCAGCATCACCCTCAACACCAAGACCGAACGCGGCAAGGAGATCCTCACCGAGCTGATCCGGCGCTCCGATGTCATGGTCGAGAACTTCGGACCGGGCGCGGTCGACCGGATGGGCTTCACCTGGGACCGCATCCAGGAGATCAATCCACGGATCGTCTATGCCTCCATCAAGGGGTTCGGCGAGGGCCCGTACACCAACTTCAAGGCGTACGAGGTCGTCGCTCAGGCGATGGGCGGGTCGATGTCGACCACCGGGTTCGAGGACGGGCCGCCGCTGGCGACGGGGGCCCAGATCGGGGACTCCGGGACCGGTGTGCACGCCGTGGCGGGCATCCTCGCGGCGCTCTACCAGCGGGAGCACACCGGGCGCGGACAGCGGGTCAATGTGGCCATGCAGCACGCTGTGCTCAACCTCTGCCGGGTGAAGCTGCGCGACCAGCAGCGCCTGGCCCATGGACCGCTCCGTGAATATCCCAACGAGGACTTCGGCGACGAGGTTCCCCGCTCCGGGAACGCGTCCGGCGGGGGCCAGCCCGGCTGGGCGGTCCGGTGCGCGCCCGGCGGCCCCAACGACTATGTGTATGTGATCGTCCAGCCGGTCGGCTGGGCGCCCATCACCGAGCTGATCGGGCGGCCCGAGCTGGCCGACGACCCCGAGTGGGCGACGCCGGAGGCCCGGCTGCCCAAGCTCGGCAAGATGTTCCAGCTGATCGAGGAGTGGACCTCCACGCTCCCCAAGTGGGACGTGTTGGAGCAGCTCAACGCGCGCAACGTGCCGTGCGGGCCGATCCTGTCCACCCGGGAGATCATCGAGGACGCCTCACTGGCCACCAACGAGATGGTGGTCAGGGTCCCGCACCCGGAGCGCGGCGAGTACATCACCGTCGGCAGCCCGCTGAAGCTGTCCGACTCCCCCGTCGACGTGGTCGGCTCCCCGCTGCTCGGCGAGCACAACGAGGCGGTCTACATCGGTGAACTGGGCCTCGGTGACGAGGAACTGCGCCTGCTCAAGTCGAACGGAGTGATCTGACGTGATGGCGGAAGACCGGGTGCTGAGGGTGCGCACGCTCCTCGACGCGGTGCGGGCCGAAGGACGGACCGCGCTGACGGCACCCGAGGGCAAGGTGATCGCCGACGCGTACGCCATCGCCGTACCGGGCGAGGAGTTGGCGACGGACGTCGACGAGGCCGTGGCGTACGCCGCGCGGTTCGACGGACCGGTCGTCATGAAGATCGTCTCCCCGGACATCCTGCACAAGACCGACGCCGGCGGTGTCGTCGTCGGCGTGGCGGGCGCGGCGGACGTCAGGGCCGCGTTCCACCGGATCGTGGACAACGCGCGCGCGTACGACGCGGACGCCCGGATCGAGGGCGTGCAGGTGCAGGAGCTGCTGCCGAAGGGGCAGGAGGTGATCGTCGGCGCGGTCACCGACCCGACGTTCGGCAAGGTCGTGGCGTTCGGGCTGGGCGGGGTCCTCGTCGAGGTCCTCAAGGACGTGACGTTCCGGCTGGCCCCGGTCAGTGGCGACGAGGCACTCTCGATGCTGGACTCGATCCGGTCGGCCGAGATCCTGCACGGGGTGCGCGGCGCCCCGGCCGTGGACCGGTGGGCCATGGCCGAGCAGATCCGCCGGGTCTCCGAACTGGTCACGGACTTCCCGGAGATCGCCGAGGTGGACCTCAACCCGGTGATCGCCACTCCGGAGGGGGCCGTCGCCGCGGACATCCGGGTCATCCTCAGCGACACGCCGGTCACAGCGCGGAGGCGGTACACGCGCGAGGAGATCCTCACGTCGATGCGGCGCCTCATGCAGCCGTCCTCGGTGGCCGTCATCGGCGCGTCGAACGAGCGGGGCAAGATCGGCAACTCGGTCATGCGCAACCTGGTCGACGGCGGTTTCGCGGGCGAGATCCACCCGGTGAACCCCAAGTCCGATGACATCCTCGGCCGCAAGGCGTACAAGAGTGTGACGGACGTTCCCGGTGAGGTGGATGTGGCCGTGTTCGCCATTCCCGCCAAGTTCGTGGCGGCGGCGCTGGAGGAGGTCGGGCGCAAGAAGATCCCCAACGCCGTACTGATCCCCTCCGGGTTCGCCGAGACCGGGGAGCACGCGCTCCAGGACGAGATCGTGGCCATCGCCGAGCGGCACGGCGTCCGGCTGCTGGGGCCGAACATCTACGGCTACTACTCGACCTGGCAGGACCTGTGCGCCACCTTCTGCACGCCCTACGACGTCAAGGGCGGGGTCGCGCTGACCTCGCAGTCGGGCGGCATCGGCATGGCCATCCTGGGCTTCGCCCGCACCACCAAGACCGGCGTGTCGGCGATCGTGGGCCTGGGCAACAAGTCGGACCTGGACGAGGACGACCTGCTGACCTGGTTCGGTGAGGACCCCCACACCGAGTGCATCGCCATGCACCTGGAGGACCTCAAGGACGGCCGCGCCTTCGTGCAGGCCGCGCGGGAGACCGTCCCCAAGAAGCCGGTCGTGGTCCTCAAGGCGGGCCGTACGGCGGCCGGTGCCAAGGCGGCCGGTTCACACACCGGGGCCCTCGCGGGCGACGACGCCGTGTACGACGACATCCTGCGCCAGGCCGGGGTCATCAGGGCGCCCGGTCTGCACGACATGCTGGAGTACGCCCGTGCGCTGCCGGTGCTTCCGGCGCCCCGGGGCGACAACGTCGTGATCATCACCGGGGCGGGCGGCAGCGGTGTGCTGCTCTCCGACGCGGTGACTGACAACGGGCTGACCCTGATGGAGATCCCGGAGGACCTGGACGCGGCCTTCCGGACGTTCATCCCGCCCTTCGGGGCGGCGGGCAACCCGGTGGACATCACCGGGGGCGAGCCGCCGTCGACGTACGAGGCGACGATCCGGCTCGGTCTTGAGGACCCGCGGATCCACGCGCTGGTGCTCGGCTACTGGCACACCATCGTGACCCCGCCCATGGTCTTCGCGGAACTCACCGCCCGTGTGGTGGCCGACTTCCGGGAGCGGGGCATAGAGAAGCCCGTCGTGGCCTCCCTGGCGGGCGATGTCGAGGTCGAGGAGGCGTGCCAGTACCTCTTCGAGCGGGGTGTCGTGGCGTATCCGTACACGACCGAGCGGCCGGTTGCCGTGCTGGGCGCCAAGTACCGCTGGGCGCGGGCGGCGGGTCTGTTGGGGGGCGGTTCATGAGGTGAGGGAGCGGGGGCCGGCCGGGTCGTAGGCGCCGGCCGGCCCCAGGGCCCGTGAGCGCACGGGCAGGCACGCGAAAGGCCGAAAGGCATGGACAGGGGGCGCTGGCCAGAACTTTCGACGCTAGGGGTGCAAACCATTGTGACTACCACCGACGTGCCACAGGTGGCCTCGTACCGCGAGGTGACCGACCGGAACGGACGCGTCTACCGGGTCGGCGAGTCCGACATCGACATCATGGGACGCAAGCGCAAGTGGATGGTCATCCTGCCGTGGATCGGCATGATGGGCATCTCCTCGGCCGAGTACGCGTTCGCGTCGGCCGAGGACACGCTGCACATCGCGCACCACTGGAACAGCCTGCACATCTTCTGGATGATGACCGTCTGGATCTTCTTCCAGGCGGCGGTGGCCTTCCCCGCGGGCAAGCTGCGGGAGAGCGGCAGACTGCCGGCCCGCTGGGCGATGATGCTCGGCGCCACCGGCACGCTGCTCGGTTATCTCTCACTGGCCTTCGCGCCACATGTGATCGTCGCCTATATCGGATTCGGCATGTTCAGCGGCATGGGCGCGGGCATGGTGTACGCCACCTGCGTCAACATGGTGGGCAAGTGGTATCCGGAGCGGAAGGGCGGCAAGACGGGATTCGTCAACGGCGGTTTCGCCTATGGTTCGGTGCCCTTCGTGTTCCTCTTCACCGGCTATATGGATCTGACGAACTTCCGCTGGGTGCTGGTCAGTGTGGGGGTCTTCCTCGCCGGTGTGGTCGCCTTCTCGGGCTATTTCTTCCGGGACCCGCCGAAGAACTGGTGGCCCGCCGACATCGACCCGCTGAACCCGCCGAAGGACCCCCGCGCGGCCCGTTCCCTGCGGATGAACCCGCCCGCGGTGCACCAGTACTCCCCGAAGGAGGCGTGGAAGACCGGCCGGGTCGCCCTGATGTGGTTCTGTCTGGCCTGCACATCCGGGGTGAACATCTTCGGTATCGCCTTCCAGGTCGACATCGGTGAGGAAGCCGGATTCGCGGGCGGCATCGTGGCCACGGCCATGTCGCTGAAGGCGATCGTCAACGGCACCGGCCGCGGTGTCATCGGCTGGCTGTCCGACCTGTACGGCCGCAAGCGCTGCCTGCTGGTCGTCTGCGTCATCCTGGGCCTGTCCCAGTACGGAATCCTCTGGTCGGCCGAGATCAAGAACCTTCCGCTGTTCCTGGTCTTCTCCTCGATCTCCGGATTCGGCGGCGGCGCCATCTTCCCCATGTTCGCCGCGCTCACCGCGGACTACTTCGGTGAGAACAACAACGCGTCCAACTACGGCATGGTCTACAGCGCCAAGCTGGTCTCCGGTCTCGGCGCGGGCATGGGTGCCGTGGTCGTCGGCGCCTGGGGCCACTCCGGTGCCTTCATCCTGGCCGGTTCCATCTCACTGTTCGCCGGATGCATGGCCCTGTTCCTGAAACCACCGGGGCGCGACCACGAGAAGCGCATCACTCCCAACCCGCAACCGCTCGGCGAGGAAACCGCGTGACATGACGGCAGATCCGTACGCAGCAAGGAACAGCACGTCCGCACCGTCCGACGCCGCACACCGTCCCTATCGCGAGGTGACCGACTCGTGTGGCCGGCTCTACCGCATCGGTGAGACCGACCGTGACATCCTCGGCCATTCCCGCCAGGCCATGTATGTCGGTTCCGGTATGTGTCTGCTCGGATTTCTGGCCCTGTCCCACCTCAGTGATGTCCTGCTGGCGATCCTCGGTTTCGGGGTCGTCGGTGGAATCGGCGCCGGCCTGATCTACGCCACCTGCATCAACATGGTCGGCACATGGTTCCCCGAACGACGCGGCGCCCGCACCGGGTTCGTCAACGGAGGATTCGCGTACGGATCACTGCCGTTCATCTTCATCTTCAACTACGGGTTCGACACCGCGAACTATCACCGGGTCCTCGATCTGATCGGGCTCTACATCATGATCGTGGTCGCGGGCTGCGCATTCTTCTTCAAGGACCCGCCGAAGAACTGGTGGCCCGCGGAGGTCGCCGTCCCCGACCCGGCCGCCGCCCGGACGTCCGGCACGGCGTTCGCCAGGAATCCCCCGGCGGTCCGGCAGTACACGCCGATGGAGGCGATCCGCACCGGGATGCTGCCCCTGATGTGGATCTCCGTGGTGCTGACGGCCGGGGTGTCGATCTTCGGGATCTCCTTCCAGGTCGACTTCGCCAAGGAGGTCGGTTTCGGCCCCCTGGTGGCCGCCTCCTCCATGGGGGTCATGGCGGTCGTCAACGGCGTCGGCCGGGGCGTGGTGGGCTGGCTCTCCGACCGCTGGGGCCGCAAGTCCACCCTGGTGTTCGTGGTCGTCGTCCTGGGCCTGGCCCAGTTCGGTGTGATCTGGGCCGGTCATCTGCGCAGCGAGTGGCTGTTCCTGGCGTTCGCCTTCCTGTCCGGGTTCGGCGGCGGCGCGTTCTATCCGCTGTTCGCCGCGCTCACCCCGGATTACTTCGGTGAGAACTACAACGCCACGAACTACGGCCTGGTGTACAGCGGCAAGCTGATCAGCGGCCTGTTCGGCGGCGGCCTCGGCTCCATGGCCGTCGCCGCGTGGGGCTACTACGGCGCGTACGCGCTGGCCGGGGGGCTGTCGATGGTCGCCGCGGCCATCGCGCTGCTGCTGCGCCAGCCGGGGCACGGCACACCCGGTGGCCGGGGCGCGCCGGGCGGACCGCAGCCGCAGCCGACGGGCTGAAGCCGGCCGGTCCCGCCGCCTGATGGAAGGAGGCCCTCCCCTTGACCGGGGAGGGCCTCCTTCCTGTGCGGCTTGTGCCGTGCGGGCTAGGCCGTGGGGGTCAGCACTTCTCGCGCAGCGAGTGCAGGTGCTCGCTGGAGCGGCGGGCGAAGCGGAACGAGTCGCCCGGGTTGTCGTGCTCGGCCTGCCAGTGGTGGTAGGGGCGCTGGCCGCGCAGGCGGGTGACGGCGGAGATGAACTTCTGGTAGTCGATGTCGCCGTCGCCGACGTCGGTCATGCTGTAGCCGTAGGCGGTCGACGGGTCGTAGTCGCCGTCCTTGACGTGGAACAGCGGGTAGCGGTCGGGCTGCTTGAGGACGTACCGCACCGGGTCGAACGGGGCCGGGGTGCCGTCGGGGCGCTTGGAGAAGCGGTGCTGGCCGACGAACGCCCAGTAGATGTCCATCTCCAGGTAGACGAGGTCGGGGTCGGTCTCGGCGAGCAGCACGTCGTAGAGCCGGACCTTGGGGTTGTCGCTGGCGAAGGAGAACTCCTCGGAATGGTTGTGCTGGTAGAACTTCATGCCGCGCTTGCGGGCGGCGGCGCCGTAGGTGTTGAACTCGGCGGCGGCGCGCTTCCAGGCGTCGACGGTGTTGCCGTAGCGGAACGGGCCGGAGGCGGTGCCGATGTGCTTGAGGCCGAGGGCCTGGGCGTCGTCCAGGACCTTGGTGAGGTTCTGGGCGAAGGTGTAGGCGTTGGGGTCGTTGGAGTAGTAGCCGACGTGGCTGCCGATCGGGTTGAGGCCGTGGTCCTTCGCCAGCCGCTTGAGCTGGGCGAGGGTGATCGGGCCCGCCGCGCCCTGGGAGTAGCCGGCCAGCTCGATCTCGTCGTAGCCGTAGCGCTCCAGCTCGGCGAAGACGGGGGCGAAGCCGAGGGTGGAGATCTTGTCGCGGAGGCTGTAGAGCTGGATGCCGAGTCGGCCGGGGGGCAGCACGGGACGGCCTCGGCCGCCGCGCTGGTCGGGGGCGGCCAGCGCCGGGGTGGCGCTGGCGCCGACGAGAGCGGCGGCGGTGGCGCCCGCGGCCACACCGAGCATGCCTCTTCTGCTGAGACGGTGGGACAGTTCGGGGTCGTGCGCCTTGCTGGTGCGAGGCGTGCGGCTCATGGGAACTCCTTGTGATCGCAGGGCGTTGTCAGTGGTGAGTGCTTCACTGATGACCAGTGAGAAGCTGTGAGGATCAGTGAGAACCAGTGATGAGCGCTGATGCGCACTGATGACTCGTGGTCGTCAGGGAGAAGAACTCACTACTGAGGGAAGAGTCGGATCGCCGGGTCCGACGGGCCGGCCGAGGCCGGCGAGATGGAGCAGGAGTGACTTGACATCGGTGGCCGCTACGCGGTCTCCGACAGCGCGGGGGGTGGAGCAGATGATGAGCGGACCGTCGTCGTCGCTCAGGGGCAGGCGGCCATGGCTGCCGCGAATAGGTGAGGGATCCAGAGGCACGACCGCCATGCGGTAGCGCATGCCGAGCTTCTTGCGGGCCAGCGCGGTCGCGGCCTTGACCTTGACATAGGGGTCGAGGGGGTCCATGAACAGCTCGACCGGGTCGTAGCCGGGTTTGCGGTGGATCTCCACGAGCTGCGCGAAGTCGGGCGCGCGGGCGTCGTCGAGCCAGTAGTAGTACGTGAACCAGGCGTCGGGTTCCGCGACGGCCACGAGTTCTCCGGCGCGCGGATGGTCCAGCTGGTGGGTCTTCTTGCCCTCGTCGTCCAGGAGCTGCTCGATGCCGGGCAGCCCGGCGAGGGCGGCGCGGGTCGCGTCGAGGTCCTCGGGGCGGCGGACATAGACATGGGCGATCTGGTGGTCGGCGACCGCGAAGGCGCGGGAGGCCATCGTGTCCAGGTACTCCATGCCGTCCTGGGTGTGCACTTCCAGCAGTCCGGCGCGGCGCAGGGCGCGGTTGATGTCCACGGGCCGGCTGACGGGAGTGATGCCGTACTCGGACAGGACGACGACGGTTCGGCCTTCGGCGCGGGCGTCGTCCAGGAGGGGGGCCAGGGCCGTGTCGAGGTCGGCGGCGGCCTTGAGGGAGCGGGGGTCGTCGGGGCCGTAGCGCTGGAGGTCGTAGTCGAGGTGCGGGAGGTAGCACAGGGTGAGGTCGGGGTGGCGGGTGGCCATGATGTGGCGGGTGGCGTCGATGATCCAGCGGCTGGAGACCAGATCGGCGCCGGGGCCCCAGAAGTTGAACAGGGGGAAGGTGCCCAGTTTCGCGGTGAGTTCGTCGTGCAGGGCGGGGGGCCGGGTGTAGCAGTCGGGTTCCTTGCGGCCGTCGGCGTAGTAGACGGGACGGGGGGTCACGGTGAAGTCGGTGTCCGCGCCCATGGCGTACCACCAGCAGATGTTGGCGACGGTGTAGCCGGGGTGGGCGCGGCGGGCGGCGTCCCAGAGTTTGTCGCCGGAGACCAGACCGTTGTGCTGGCGCCAGAGCAGGACGTCGCCGAGTTCGCGGAAGTACCAGCCGTTGCCGACGATGCCGTGCTCGGACGGCATGGTGCCGGTGAGGAAGGTGGACTGGGCGGCGCAGGTGACGGCGGGCAGGACGGTGCCGAGCGGGGCGTGGGAGCCGGACCGGCCGAGGGCCTTGAGGTGGGGCATGTGGTCGAGCAGCCGGGGGGTGAGACCGACGACGTCCATGACGAGGAGCGGGGTGGGGCCGCTGTCCCCGGTGGTGGCCGGGGGTTCCGGGGGCGGGGTCACGGCAGCTCCTTGAGTCCGAGGTCGGTCAGCAGGTCGCGGGCGAGGGTGAGTTCGGCGGCGATGCCGTCGGCGAGCTGGTTGCGGGCGCGGGGCCGCAGCTCGGGCGGGAGGGCCTGCCAGGTGTAGGTCTCGACCTCCAGATGGCGGGTGAGCGGGACGGGCCCGCCGACCAGCCGGGCCAGCGTGGTGCGCAGGACGGGGAGAGTGGAGGTGAGGGGCGCCGCGGGGGCGGCGTGCAGGGGGACGTGGAAGTGGGAGCGCCAGGGGGCGGCGTCGGGAAGGTGGTCGCCGCTCAGGGCTTCGCCGAGGTCGTCGGTACCGCGCAGTCCGGCGGCGGTGGCGGTGCGGGTCTGGTGCAGGAAGCGGGGTTCGTCGAAGGCGGCGAGCGCCTCGCGGACCTCGGGGAGGTGGGGCTGTTCGGCGTGCAGGGCGGCGGACAGCTGGGATTTGACGACGGGGACGCCATGGGCGGTGAGGGCGTCCAGGGCGGTGTGCGGATCTTCGAAGGAGGTGGCGAGATGGCAGGTGTCGACACAGACGCCGACACGGGGGTGGCCGATGGCGGTGAGCGGGGCGAGGGCGTCGGCGGTGGTCTCGACGACACAGCCGGGTTCCGGTTCCAGGCCGATGCGCAGGGAGCGGCCGGTGAGTTCCTCAAGGGCGTCGAGGCGTTCGGCGAGGGTGAGCAGGGCGGTGCGGGCGGTGTCGAGGCGGTGCGGGTCGGCGGCGGTGCGCCAGGCCAGCGGCAGGGTGGAGATGCTGCCCTCGGTGACGTCGTCGGGCAGCAGTCCGGCGAGGAGCCGGGCGAGGGCGGTGGTGTACTCCAGCCGCTCGGGGTCGGCCCAGTCGGGCTGGTAGACGCGGTACTTGACCTCCTCGGCGCCGAAGCCCTCATAGGGGAAGCCGTTGAGGGTGACGACCTCCAGGCCGCGCTGGTCGAGTTCGGTGCGCAGGGTGCGCAGCGCGGAGGGGTCGGAGACGAGGGTTCCGGCGGCGTCCTTGGCGAGCCACAGTCCGATGCCGAGGCGGTCGCGGCCGAGGCGGCGGCGGACGGGTTCACAGTGGTCACGGAGCTGGGCGAGGACACCGTCGAAGGTCTCGGCGGGGTGGACATTGGTGCAGTAGGCGAGGTGCACGGTGGAGCCGTCGGGGTGGCGGAAGCGCATCGCTCACTCCCCGCCGCGCAGGATGGAGTTGCCCTCGTGGGTGGCGTCGGTGGCGGTGACGTCGAGGCTCAGCCGGCCGCTCAGTCCGTAGAAGGCGACCGGGTTGCGCCACAGCACCAGGTCGACATCGTCGTCGGAGAAGCCCTCGGCCAGCATCAGGTCGGCGACCTTGCGGGTCTTCAGGGGGTCGCTGCGGCCCCAGTCGGCGGCGGAGTTGACGAGCACCTGCTCGGGGCCGTACTCGCGCAGGACGGCGACCATCCGGGCCTCGTCCATCTTGGTGTCGGGATAGACGGAGAAACCGAGCCAGCAGCCGCTGTCCTTGGCCTCCTTGACGGTGGTCTCGTTGAGGTGGTCGATCAGGACCCGCTCCAGGGGCAGCGCGGACTCGCGGACCACGTCGATGGTGCGGCGCAGCCCGGTGAGCTTGTCGCGGTGCGGGGTGTGCACCAGGGCGGGCAGGCCGTGGTCGGCGGCGAGCTGGAGCTGGGTGGACAGGGCGGTGTCCTCGGCGGGGGTCATGGAGTCGTAGCCGATCTCACCGACGGCGACGACCTGGTCCTTGACGAGATAGCGGGGCAGCGCGTCCAGGACGGGCAGGCAGCGGGGGTCGTTGGCCTCCTTGGGATTGAGGGCGATGGTGCAGTGGTGGGCGATGCCGTACTGGGCGGCGCGGAAGGGTTCCCAGCCGAGGAGGGAGTCGAAGTAGTCGAGGAAGCTGGCGGGCGAGGTGCGGGGCTGGCCGAGCCAGAAGGCGGGTTCTACGACGGCGCGTACGCCCGCCGCGTACATGGCCTCGTAGTCGTCGGTGGTCCTGGAGGTCATGTGGATGTGGGGATCGAAGATGCGCATCAGGACTCCTTGCCGTGGGGGTCGGCCGTGCTCCGCCGGCTGGTCGTGGTCAGGGCCAGCACCCGGTGCAGGTCCTTGGGGACGTCCCGGCCGGCCGCGGTGCGTTCGGCGGCGAAATCGGCGAGCATCCGGGCCAGTTCGTCGTCCCCGGCGGCGCGCGGGGCGAGGTCCGTGATGTCGGCGACGGGCACACCGGTGAACAGGCACTTCAGTACCGCGTGGCGCCAGGCGTGGGCGGTGAGATGGGTCGCCCCGTAGGGGCCGAGAGCGGCGGCCACGAGGGTGGTGTCGTTGGTGCGCAGGGCGTCCTCGACCAAGGGGAGGGCTTCCGGGCCCGGGACGAGATGGGTGAGGGCGTGCAGCACGGCGCGGCGTTCGGCGCCGGTGCCCTGGGAGTAGACCCGGGTGAGGGCGGCGGCGTCGGCGCGGGCGGCGTGCAGGATCAGTACCCGGGCGGCGTCGGCGTGGTCGGGGCCGCAGCGGCGGCCGGCCTCGGCGAGGCGCAGTTCCCAGACGGAGATCGGGCCATGACTGCCGGGGTGGGCGGCGGCCTCCTCCAGGGCGTGGTCCAGCCAGGCGGCGGCGTCCTCGTCGAGCCGGGTGGTCAGACGGGTGCGCAGGTCGCCCAGGGGGATGCCGGTGGGTGCGGTGTCCAGGCTGCTGCGGTGGTTCATCGGGGGCTCCCTTGTGGGGAAGGCGCGGCATGGCGGAGGAACGGGAGGGAGAGTTCGGCGTAGTGGGGGCCCGCGTGGGAGTGGCGGGGCAGTTCCACGACGGTCAGTCCCTGGTAGCCGGTGGCGGCGAGGGCGGTGAGGACCTCGGGGAAGTCGATCTCGCCCTCGCCCAGCGGAAGGTGCTCATGGACGCCGCGGCACATGTCCTCGATCTGCACATGGCGCAGCCAGGGTCCGGCGGCACGGACGCAGTCGGCGGGCGGGAGCGGCTCCAGGCACTGGCAGTGGCCGATGTCCAGGGTGAGGCCGAGGTGCTCGGGGTCGCCGAGCGCGCGGCGCAGCCGGTGGAAGTCGGCGAGGGTGGCGAGGAGGTGACCTGGTTCGGGTTCGACGGCGAGGGGGATGCCGGCGGTGGTCGCGGCGTCCAGGACGGGGGTGAGGGTGTCGGCGAGCCGCGCCCAGGCGGTGTCGGGGTCGGTGCCGGACGGGAGGGTGCCGCTGAAGCAGTGCACGGCGTGGGCGCCGAGTTCGGCGGCGATGGACACCGCCCGCAGCAGCAGGTCCACCCGGCGGGCGCGGTCCTCGGAGTCCGGGTCGAGCAGGGACGGGCCGTGCTTGCGGCGCGGGTCGAGGACATAGCGGGCACCGGTCTCGACGGTGACCTCCAGGCCCAGTTTGTCCAGGAGTTCGGCGGTGCGGCGAGTGCGGGCGGCGATGTCCGGGGCGAACGGGTCGAGGTGCATGTGGTCGAGGGTGAGGCCGAGTCCGTCGTAGCCGAGGTCGGCGAGCAGGTGCAGGGCGTCGTCCAGGCGGAGGTCGGCGAGGCCGTTGGTGCCGTAGCCGAAGCGGAGGCCGCCTTCGGCGGGGGTGGGGGTGGGGGTGGGATGGGGTGCGGGGGCGGGCGAGGGGGGGCGGTGGGGCTCGGGGCGGTTCTTTGGCTGGGGGTTGTTGTGGGGCTCGGGGGTGCGCTGCGGCTCAGGGCGTGTCTGCGGCTCGGTGCTGGCCCGCCGCGCAGGGCGGTTCCCCGGCTCGGAGTGACCGTGGGGCTCAGGGCGAGGCTGCGGCTGGGGACGGCCCTGCGGCTGGGGGCGGACGTGTCGCTCAGGACGGCGCTGCGGCCCGGGGCGGCCCTGCGGCTCAGATCGGCCCTGCGGCCCGGGGCGACCCTGCGGCTCAAGGCCACCCCGCAGCACCGAGCGACTCCCCGGCTCCGAGTGACCGTGCGGCTCAAGGAGACCCTGCCGCTCAGAACGGCCCTCAGGCTGAGAGCGGACGCGCAGCTCAGAACGACCTCGCAGCTCAGAGCCTGCCCTCGACTCAGAGCGGCCCTGCGGCTCGGGGCGGCCCTGCGACTCAGATCGGCCCTGTGGCCCGGGGCGGCCCTGCGACTCAAGGCCACCCCGCAGCACCGAGCGACTCCCCGGCTCCGAGTGACCGTGCGGCTCAAGGAGACCCTGCCGCTCAGAACGGCCCTCAGGCTGAGGGCGGACGTGCAGCTCAGAACGACCTTGCAGCTCAGAGCCTGCCCTCGACTCAGAGCGGCCCTGCGGCTCAGAGCGGCGCTGCTGCTCGGGGCGGCCCTGCGGCTCAAGGTCACCCCGCAGCAGCGAGCGGTTCCCCGGCTCGGAGTGACCGTGGGGCTCAGCGCGATTCCGCGGCTCGGGGGTCATGTGACGCTCACCTTCTTCGCGAAGCGGGCCGCGAGGGGGCCCAGCGCGGCGATGGCCAGCGCGGTGACGGGGGCGCCGGAGCGGGCGCACAGGGCGGCCTGGAGCGGGACGGTGGCGCGGATGCCACCGCCGACGGCCCGTTGGGTGAGCGGGGGTGAGGGGTTGAGGGCGGCGTGGAAGTAGGGGCGGGCGGCCGTGGCGGCGTAGAGGAGGGCGAGGGCGGTGCGCAGGGTGGTGCCGGGCGGCAGGGCGCGGGGTGAGCCCGTCGGCCCGGTGGATGCCAGGGCACCGAGTGGGCCCGTAGGCCCGGTGCTGGCGCCGGAGGCCAGGGCGCCGAGTGGGACCGTACGCCCGGTGGTGGTGCCCGGCAGGCCCCGGGTGGCTGCTACGCCGGGACCTGCCGGGGGTCGGGTGGTGAGGTGGGTCAGCAGGGCGGTGGTCGCGAGGGCGGTGAGGGGGACGAGGGGGGCACCGCCCTGGGTCTCGTTGCGGGAGACGGTGGTGACGGCGAGGGTGTGGGTGCCGAGGAGCGCGGCGGAGGGGAGGGCCGCGCGGGGGCGGCCGGTGGTGGCCGCCGCGCCGAGCAGCAGGTCCAGGGCGCGGGCGGCGGCCATGGCTACGGGGCCGGCCGGGGTGCGTTTCAGACCGAGGTCGTAGGCCCAGACGGTGGCCGCGAGCGGGGCGGCGACGGTGAGGGCGGGGCGTCCGGCGCGGGCGGCGAGGGCGAGTCCGGCCGCGGTGAGGACACCGGCCGCGGTGAGCGCGGCGGCGGGGCGGATGCGTCCGGAGGGCAGGGGGCGGTGGGGGCGTTCGGCGGCGTCCTCGGCGTGGTCGGCCCAGTCGTTGAGGGCCATTCCGGCCTCGTAGAGACAGAGGGAGGAGCCGATGGCGAGGAGGGTGCGTGAGGTGGGCCGGGCCCCGGTGGCGGCGACACCGGCGAGGGCGTCGCCGGGGACGGTGAACAGGGCGGGCAGCCGGAGGAGTTCGGCCCAGGCGTGGAGGCGTTCCCCTAGCGGGAGGGCGGGTGCGGGGGCGTCGGGGACGTCCCCGGCGAACGGGGCGTCGAGTCCCGTGCCGGGCTCGTCGAGGTCGTCGTCCTGCCCCCAGCCGCCCTTGTCCGGGACGCGGCGCCGCAGTCCGGCGAGACCGTCGCCGCCGGGCGCCTTCCGGGACGGACGCGAGCGGGGCGCACGGGTCGGCGGCGCGGAGGGGGTTGTGGGTGGGGTTGTGGGTGGGGATGCGAGAGGGGACGCAGGCGGGGATGCGGGCGGGGACATGGACGGCGACGTCCGTGGTGCCGTGTCCGGCGCGTCGGCCGGACCTGCCGGACCAGCCTCACGGGACGTGTCCGACGTACCCGGCGCACCGGGCACACTCAACGCACCCGACGTACCCGGCTCACCCGGCGTACCCGCCGGACGCTCCGGCCCCGCAGCCCCCCCGTCCCCCTTCCCGGGCCCCAGCCGCGCGGCGGCCAGCACACCCAGCCCCACCGGCACCAGCACGGCGAGCCCGGCGGTCAGCGCCCGCAGCCTCATGAGGACTCCCCGGCGCCGACGACCCCACGGGACACACTCGACTCACCGGACGCCGTGGACGCCTCGGACGTGCCGGACGCCCTCGAGACACCGGCCTCGCCAGCCACCCCGGACGTGTCGGCCACCCCGGGCGTCTCGGGCGCTCCACCCCCTCCCGTCACCCCGGACGAACCGCCCGCCCCGGCGACGCCCCGCAACCGCGCCGCCAACCCCACCAGCGCCCCGTACTGGTCGCCGAGGGCCGCCGGGCCGTCGCCCACCGGGTCCTTGAAGTAGAAGCCCAGTTCGGACAGCGGACCGGTGAGGCCCGCCTCGTGGGCGCGGGCGGTCAGCCGGGCCAGGTCCAGCACCAGCGGAGCGGCCAGCGCCGAGTCGCAGCCCTGCCAGATGGTCTGCATGACCATCCGGGTGCCGAGGAAGCCGTCGAAGGCGATGTGGTCCCAGGCGGTCTTCCAGTCGCCGAGCGCGGGGACGTCGTCGATGTGGACCTCGCCCTCGGGGGCGGTGCCGAGCGTGTCGGCGAGGACGCGTTCCTTGCCGGCGTTCTTGGCCGCGGCGGCGGCCGGGTCGGCGAGGGCAGCGCCGTCCCCGCCGCCGAGCAGATTCGCCCCGGACCAGGCGCGCACATGCAGCGCGCGCTGGGCGAACATCGGGCCGAGGACGGAGCGGAGCAGGGTCTGGCCGGTCTTGCCGTCCCGCCCGGCGTACGGCAGCCCGCTCTCGATCGCCGCTCGCAGCGCGACCGGGTGGTGCAGTCCCTCGGAGGGGGTGAAGTTGATGTAGGGGCAGCCCGCGCGCAGGGCGGCGAGGGCGTACAGCGTGCTGGGGGCGAGGGAGCCGTCGGTGGACGCGGGTTCGGTGGAGGCCACGTTCACCACGACCGCCCGCGCCAGCTCATGGCGGCGTACGAAGTCGCGGATGTCCCCGGCGAAGGCGGCGATCAGCTCGGCCTCGGTGCGGGTGTCGCCGGGGGTGGGGCCGCCGGGGCGGATCTCGGCGTCGGCGGCGGCGAGTTCCGCGGCGACCGCGGTGGTCAGGCCGGGGGGCAGGACACCGCCCGCGGTGAGGGTCTCGGCGCGTTTGGGGAGGGGGCAGTCGATGGTGTCATGGCCGCCGAAGACCAGGTCGGACAGGGCGGGCAGGCCGCTCTCGGTGAAGGCGGGGGTCTCGGTCACCATGCCGGTCGGCGGGTGCAGTCCCGCGGTGATCGCGGCGCACCCCGTGACGACGGTGGTGGCGACGGAGCCCCGGGCTCCGATCAGCCAGACTCCGACACGCGGTCGGGAGAGGGACGCGGACATGGGCAGCCTCCTTGTCGTACGCGAACCCCGTGGGGCCCGATAGAGCCCGTGGGACCTGATGGAGCCATGGGACCTGACAGAGCCTTGGGGCTCAAGAGACCCTTTAGGACTCGGGAGACCCTTTGGGCCCCGATGGACCCTTTGGACCTCGATGAACTTTGGGGCTCGATGGACCCTCAGGGATCGAGGGACCCTCAGGGCTGAAGAGAACATCAGGGCTGAAAACACCCTCGGGACCCGGAGAACCCCTGGGGCCCGGAGAACCCCTGGGGCCGGTGAGCCCGTGAGGACCGGTGGGCCCGTGAGGACCGGTGAGCCCGTGAGGCCCGGTGGGCCCCCGTGGCCGGTGAGCCCTTGGGCCCGGTCAACCCCTGGGGACCTTATGGACCCTTGGGACCCGGTGAACCCCTAGGGCCTCATGGACCCTTGTGACCCGATGACCCCTGGGGCCCGATGGCCCGTGGGACCCGGTGAACCCCTGGGATCCGACGGACCCCTGGGATCCGACGGACCCCTGAGGCCCGATGGCCCCTGGGACCCCGTGAACCCCTAGGACCCGACGGACCCCTAGGACCCGATCGACCGAGGACCCGGTGAACCCCTGGGACCCGGTGAACCCCCGAGGCCCGATGGCCCCTAGGGACCACTGGACCCCCCGGGAGCCCCCCGGCGCCCCCCGGCGCGGAAGGAGAGGGGGACGGTGGGCGGGGGTCCGGCGTCCCCCGCCCACCGCCGTATCGGTTACCCGCCCGCGGGCAGTTCCTTCAGCTGGATGTTGCGGAAGGAGACCTGGTCGGCGGCGCCATGGTTCTGGAGGCCGATGTAGCCGTCGGTCAGGCTGCGCTGCGGGTCCTTGTTGGTGAAGTCATTGATCTTGACTCCGTTGAGGAACACCTGGAGGCGTTCGCCCTGGACCTTGATCTCGTAGGAGTTCCACTGCCCGGGGGGCCGCAGAACCTGGTCGCGGGCCTTGATGTTGGCCGACTTGAAGGAGTAGACCGAGCCGGTGGTGCGGTCGGGCGCGTCCGTCGCGTCGATCTGGATCTCGTAGCCCTTGGTCACGGCGGACCAGGGGTCGTCGGAGGCCGGGAAGCCCACGAAGATCCCGGAGTTGTCGTCGCCCCGCATCTTCCAGTCCAGCTTGAGGGAGTACGACTTCAGCTCCTTGGCCTGGTACCAGAGCAGACCCATGCCGCCCTCGGAGACCAGCGTGCCGTTGCTGACGGTGAACTTGCCGGGACCGGCCTGCTTCCACCCGTTCAGGGTCTGGCCGTTGAAGATCTTCCGGTAGTCCGTGCTGGGCTTGCAGTCGGCCTTGACCTGACCGGTGGCGTACTGCATCCCGCCCAGCAGATGTGCGCGGAAGGCTTCCTCGGCGTACGACTCCTTGGTGTGGCCGCCGCCCGTGTAGAAGGACCGGCCGCCGCCGTAGCTCTGGCACCAGGCGATCGGGTGGTCGCCCTTCATGTTGCCGCCCTGGTAGGTGGTCTCGTCCAGGGTGGCGAGGACCTTGGCCTGCTCGCGCGGGTTGGTCCGGTAGTTGTACCACTCGTCGGTGCGCTCCCAGGTCTCGCCCAGGTGCCCGGTGGCCGGGTGGTCGTGGTCCTCGACGCGGACGGTGGCCTTCTGGATGGCCGGGTGCGAGTCGAAGTAGGCGCCGACGAGGCCGCCGTAGAACTCCCAGCTGTACTCGGTGTCGGCGGCGGCGTGGATGCCCATGTAGCCGCCGCCGTTCTTGACGAAGTTCTCGAACGCCGCCTGCTGCTCGGCGTTGAGGACGTCACCGGTGGTGGACAGGAAGGCCACGGCGTCGTACTTGGCGAGGTTGGCCGTGGTGAACTGCCTGGCCTCCTCGGTGGCGGTGACCGTGATGCCGGCCGGGGCGCCCAGTTCCTTCAGGGCCGCGATGCCCGCCGGGATGGAGTCATGGCGGAAACCGGCGGTCTTGGAGAAGACCAGGACCTTCTTGCCGCCCTTGAACGGCTCCTTGGAGAACTCGAAGTCGTCCACGTCGTACAGCGCGCCCGCGCCGCCGCGGAAGACGAGGAAGATCTCCGAGGTGGCCTTGGGCAGCGCCCGCAGCGGTACGTCGACGTTCTGGAAGGTCTCCCAGCTGCCGGTCGGCGGGATGTACGCCGAGCCGTGCAGCGGACCCTCGGGCGAACCGGTGCGCAGCTCGATGAAGCCGCCGGCGCCGCCGGAGGAGGCCCGTACGGTCAGCTTCTTCTGGCCGTCGAACCGGTAGGGGGAGAAGGAGATCCAGTCGCCGTCGTCGATGTCGCCGACGGTCTTGCCGCCGTTGGCGGTCGGCTTGTCGTAGGTGCGGATGCCGGACTGGGCGGTGAAGTGCTCGGCCTGGCGGTGCAGCGGCTGGAGCACGGTCCGGGCGGTGCCGGTCAGCGCCTCCTGGCCGTTCGCGCCGCCGTCGGTGTAGCTGGCGCCGACCACGCCGTAGATGTTGGCGTTGGGGTCGTGGCCGCCGTCACCGGGGGGCGGCTTGAGGGTTCCGGTGCAGCCCATCTCGCTGGTCAGCTCGTGGGCGTGGGAGTCGTGGCCGAGGCTGTAGACGACCTTGACCTTGGAGCAGTCGACGGTCTCCTCGGGGTCGGTGACCGTCACCTTGAAGGGGACGGGCTTGCCGAACTCGGCGAGGGTGCCGTTGCCCGGGATGTCGATGCGGACCTTGGGTTCGGTGTTGCCGACCACGATCCGGACGCTGGCGTTGCCGGTGTTGCCCTCGGGGTCGGTGGCGGTGAAGGTCGCGGTGTAGGTGCCGACCTTCTTGTACTTGTGGGTGGGGTTGAGGCCCTCGCCCTTGGTGCCGTCGCCGAAGTCCCAGCCGTAGGTGAGGTCGGGCGAGTCGGCGTCGGTGGCGGAGCCGGTGAAGGAGACCTTGAGTCCGGCGGCGCCGGAGGTCTTGTCGGCGCGCGCCTCGGCGAGCGGCGAGAAGCCGTCCTGGGCGTACTCGATGCGGTAGAGGGCGGAGTGCTCGTCGCCCTGGAACCAGGAGACACCGTAGTCGAGGACGTAGAGGGCACCGTCGGGACCGAAGTCCATGTCCATGATCTGGGTGCCGGTCCACGGGAAGCTGTTGATCGAGGCGACGGAGCCGTCGGTGTTCTGCTCGATCCGCTTGATCCAGCGGCGGCCGAACTCACCGGCGAAGAAGTCGCCGTCGTACGCCTCGGGGAACTTCACGCTGGATTCGAGGTTCGGGTCGTAGCGGTAGACCGGTCCGGCCATCGGGGACTCGGAGCCGCTGCCGAACTCGGGCACGGACCCGCCGTCGTACGGGATCCAGGCGGCCTGCGCGGGCGGCAGGTCGACCAGGCCGGTGTTGTGCGGCGAGTCGTTCTTCGGGGCCGCGCAGTCGAACTTGGCGCCGGAGGTGCCGGTGCCGAAGTCGTAGTCGACGTAGGGCTCGTTGTTGCCGACGCAGAACGGCCAGCCGAAGTTGGCGGCCTTGGTGACCTTGGCGAACTCGACCATGCCGGCCGGGCCGCGGTTCGGGTTGGCGGAGCCCGCGTCGGGGCCGTAGTCACCGACGTAGACGATGCCGGTCTGCTCGTCGACGCTCATCCGGAACGGGTTGCGGAAGCCCATCGCGTAGATCTCGGGACGGGTCTTGTCCGTGCCGGGCGCGAAGAGGTTGCCCTCGGGGACGGTGTACGAGCCGTCCGCGGCGACCTTGATGCGCAGGATCTTGCCGCGCAGATCGTTGGTGTTGCCGGAGCTGCGGCGGGCGTCGAAGGCCGGGTTGCGGTTGGCCCGGTCGTCGATCGGGGTGTAGCCGTCGGAGGCGAAGGGGTTGGTGTCGTCGCCGGTCGACAGGTACAGGTTGCCGTCCGCGTCGAAGTCGATGTCGCCGCCGACGTGGCAGCAGATGCCGCGGGACGCCTTGACGTCGAGGACCTTCTTCTCGCTGGCGAGGTCCAGGGTGCCGTTGCCGTTCAGGACGAACCGGGAGAGCCGGTTGACGCCGTCGAACTTGGCGAAGTCGGCGGCGGTGCCGGTCTCCGGGGCGTCCCCGGCGGGGGTGTCCAGGGGCGGGGCGTAGTACAGGTAGATCGCCCGGTTGGTGGCGAAGTCGGGGTCGATGCCGACGCCCTGGAGGCCCTCCTCGTCATGGGTGTAGACGGGGATCTTGCCGGCCACCTTGGTGACGCCGGACTGGTCGGTCAGGCGCAGGGTGCCGTCCCGCGAGGTGTGCAGGACACTGCGGTCCGGGAGGACGGCGAGCGACATCGGCTCGCCCATCTCCGGCTCGCCCTTGGCGAGCGGGACCTGCTGGAACTGGTCCTGGGAGACGGCCGCGTCGTCCTCGTGCTCCGGGTGCCCGGGATGGGCGCCGGCCACGGTCGCCGGGGTGCCCACGGCCAGCAGCAGGCCGGTGAACAGGGCGACGGCGGTGCGGAGTCGGGGGCGTCTGGGGGTGTCGGTACTTCTGAGTCTGGTTCTGTGCACGAAGTCCCTCCGGGAACGGGGGTGGGCCGTACGGGGTGTGCGTAGGTGGTGCGGTGCGGGCGCCGGGGTGCGCCGTCACCCCGGAGGTCTGTGTGTCCTGAACACTTCAGGGACGGTAACCGCCTCTGTGCGGGCCGAACAGCCCTTGCGTCAGGATCGGTCCAACTTTTTCCCATCACAGGACAAAGCGGGATTCGGGCAGGTCGGAGAGGGGACCGGCGGATTCTCCGGTCCCCGTCCCCGTCATCGGGTCAGGAGGTGGGTACGGCCATGGGTGGGCCGTGGATCAGAGGGCGGGTCAGCTGTTGAACGCGGCGTCGAAGGACGCGGTCGGCGGTTCGAAGTCGAACGCCTTGAGCCGGGTGAGCGCCTCGGGCGCGCCCTGGAGCCGGTCCATCCCGGCGTCCTCCCACTCCACCGAGATCGGACCCTGGTAGTCGATCGAGCGGAGCATCCGGAAGACGTCCTCCCAGGGCACATCGCCGTGTCCGGCGGAGACGAAGTCCCAGCCGCGGCGCGGATCGCCCCAGGGCAGATGGGACCCGAGCCGTCCATTGCGCCCGTCGAGGCGTTTACGGGCCTCCTTGCAGTCGACGTGGTAGATCCGCTCGCGGAAGTCCCACAGGAACCCGACCGGGTCGAGGTCCTGCCAGACGAAGTGTGAGGGGTCGAAGTTGAGGCCGAAGGCGGGGCGGTGGTCCACCGCCTCCAGGGCCCGCTGGGTGGTCCAGTAGTCGTAGGCGATCTCGCTGGGGTGGACCTCGTGGGCGAAGCGCACGCCCTCGGCGTCGAAGACGTCCAGGATCGGGTTCCAGCGGTCGGCGAAGTCCTGGTAGCCCCGTTCGATCATGGTGTCGGGGGCGGGCGGGAACATCGCGACCAGGTGCCAGATCGCGGAGCCGGTGAAGCCGATGACGGTGTCCACGCCGAACGCCGCCGCGGCGCGCGCGGTGTCGGCGATCTCGGCGGCGGCCCGTCGCCGGACGCCCTCGGCGTCGCCGTCGCCCCAGATCCGGGCGGGCAGGATGCCCTGGTGGCGTTCGTCGATGATGGCGTCGCAGACCGCCTGGCCGACCAGATGGTTGGAGATGGCCCAGCACTTCAGGCCGTACTTCTCCAGCAGCTGGTGGCGGCCCTTGACATAGCCGGGGTCGGCGAGGGCCTTGTCGACCTCGAAATGGTCGCCCCAGCAGGCGAGTTCCAGTCCGTCGTAGCCGAAGTCACGGGCGAGCCGGCAGACCTCCTCAAGAGGGAGGTCGGCCCACTGGCCGGTGAAGAGGGTGAAGGTGCGCGGCATCTGGCGTGGCCTCCTAGACCGCGATCGGGGTGTAGACGGAGTTCTTCTCGGCGCTCTCCTCGACGGCGGCCAGGACCCGCTGGACCTGGAGCCCGTCGGCGAAGGAGGGCGAGGGGCCGCGGCCCTCGGCGATGGCGTGCACGAGGTCACGGGCCTGGTGGACGAAGGTGTGCTCGTAGCCGAGCCCGTGGCCCGGCGGCCACCATGCCTCCAGGTATGGATGGCCGGGCTCGGTGACGAGGATGCGGCGGAAGCCGTTGTGCTCGTCGGGCTGGGTGGCGTCGTGGAACCACAGCTCGTTGAGCCGCTCCAGGTCGAAGGAGAGCGAGCCGCGCTCGCCGTTCAGCTCCAGCCGCAGGGCGTTCTTGCGGCCGGTGGCGTACCGGGTCGCCTCGAAGGAGGCGAGGGCCCCGGACGGGAAGCGGGCGGTGAACAGGGCGGCGTCGTCGACGGTGACCTCTCCGGTGCCGTCGGCCGCCGTGGCGGACAGCCCGCTGGCCGCGCCGGGCAGCGGACGGTGCCGTACGAAGGTCTCGGTGAGCGCGGAGACCCCGGCCAGCTTCTCCCCCGCCAGATACTGGGCCAGGTCGATGATGTGGGCGCCCAGGTCGCCGAGCGAGCCGGAGCCCGCCTGGTCCTTGCGCAGCCGCCAGGTCAGCGGGGCCGCGGGATCGGCCAGCCAGTCCTGGAGGTAGGTGACCCGGACATGGCGCAGGGTGCCGATCCGGCCCTCGGCGACCATCTTGCGGGCCAGCGCGGTGGCGGGCACCCGGCGGTAGTTGAAGCCGACCATGGCCAGTTGGCCCCGGGCCGCCGCGGCTTCGGCGGCCTCGGTCATCGCCATGGCCTCCTCCACGGTGTTGGCCAGCGGCTTCTCGCACAGCACATGCTTGCCCGCGGCCAGCGCGGCGAGGGCGATCTCGGCGTGCGAGTCGCCGGGGGTGCAGATGTCGACGAGGTCGACGTCGTCGCGGGCGATCAGCGCGCGCCAGTCGGTCTCGGCGGCGGCCCAGCCGTGCCGGTCGGCGGCGGCGCGCACGGCCTGTGCGTCCCGGCCGCAGATCGCGGACATCACGGGGCGCAGGGGCAGGTCGAAGACGCGGCCCACGGTACGCCAGCCCTGGGAGTGGGCGGCGCCCATGAAGGCGTAGCCCACCATGCCGATCCGCAGCGCCGGCCTCCCGGCCGGGCTCGCGGTGCCGGTACCGGAGACGGCGGTCCGGTCCGACTCCGCCGCGGGGGCGTCGTCCGCTCCGTGCGCGCCGGCGTCACTCGTTCCCGGCGTCTCGGCCGCTGCCCCTGCGGGCTGCTGCGGCTGTCCCATGGATCAGTCCTCTCGTCGTGGTGGCGCGGTGGGGGGTTGGGTCCGGTGTTCCGTTCCGGCGGGCGACGGCCACGGAGTCACCGCCCGGGGATCTCCCGGTGGCGTCTCCCGTACGGCCGTGGCGGCGCCGTCGGAGCCGGGCTCCGTCGGCCGGGGTGACCGGCGGGGTGTCCGCCGGGCGGAATCCACTTTGGAAACAGCGTTTCCAAAAGCCCGTGGACACGTGTCCGACCTGCGGGGTCCGCCGACGGCCACCCGGCCCCGGAGATCCGGATTTCGCGGTTCCGAATCTCCGGGTCCCGGCCGGCCCGAAACGGACCGAACCAGACCGAACCGAACAGGACCGAACCGGACTGAGCCGGACCGGACCGAACCGGACCAGGAGAACTCCCAGACCCCTGCCCCGCCCCGCCCTGCCTGCCCGCCGCACCCTGCACCCCTCACCGCCCGCCCGGAACACCGGACCCTGGGCCCGCCCACCCCTCGTGTGCGGGCGGGCCCGGTCTCGGTGCCCCTACTTGAACCCGGTGGGCATGTACTGGTCGACATTGGTCTTGTCGACCACCGCCGAGTAGAGGGTCACGGACGCCGGGATCTCGAACTCCGCCATACCGCCGATCCCCTTGCCCTGGCCGAGCGCGCGGGCGAGGTCGATGGCGGAGGCGGCCATGGTCGGCGGGTACAGGACCGTCGCCTTGAGCACCCCGTTGTCCTGCTTGATGGCCTGGAACGCGGAGAGCGCCCCGGCGCCGCCGACCATCAGGAACTCGTCCCGGCCGGCCTGCTCGATGGCGCGCAGCGCGCCCACGCCCTGGTCGTCGTCGTGGTTCCACAGCGCGTCGAACTGCGACTGCGCCTGGAGCATCTGCGCCATCTTGGCCTGCCCCGACTCCACCGTGAAGTCGGCCGCCTGCCGGGCCACCTTCTCGATGTTCGGGTAGTTCTTCAGGGCGTCGTCGAAGCCCTGGGTGCGCTGCCGGGTCAGCTCCAGGCTGTCCACCCCGGCCAGCTCGATGACCTTGGCGTTCTGCTTGTCCTTGAGCCGCTCGCCGATGTAGTGCCCGGCGTTCAGGCCCATGCCGTAGTTGTCGCCGCCGATCCAGCAGCGGTACGCCTGCGGCGAGTTGAAGACCCGGTCCAGGTTGACCACCGGGATACCGGCCCGCATGGCCTTCAGCCCGACCTGGGTGAGCGCCTTGCCGTCGGCCGGCAGGATCACCAGGACGTCGACCTTCTTGTTGATCAGCGTCTCGATCTGGCCGATCTGGGCGGCGGTGTCGTTGGAGCCCTCGGTGATCTCCAGCGTCACATCCTCGTACTTCCCGGCGCGGCTCTTGGCGTTCTCGTTGATCGCGTTGAGCCAGCCGTGGTCGGCCTGCGGACCGGCGAAGCCGATGGTGACCGGCTTGCCGGGGGCGTCCGAGGCGGCCGGCTGCTCATTGGTGGCCGGCTCGTCGTCGGCGGACGACTCGTTGCTGGTGCATCCGGAGAGGAGGACGCCCGCCCCGACGGCGGCGGTCCCGAAGAGCATTCCTCTACGGCTGGTGAGCTGTGACATGGCGGGGAACCCTTTCCTCAAGTCGTGCTCGCGGTACGGCGCTGGACCAGCACGGCGGCGACGATGATCGCGCCCTTGGCGATCTGCTGGACGTCGCTCTGCAGGTTGTTCAGGGCGAAGATGTTGGTGATCGTGGTGAAGATCAGGACACCGAGCACCGAGCCGACGATCGTGCCCCGGCCGCCGCTGAGCAGCGTGCCGCCGATGATCGCCGCGGCGATGGCGTCGAGTTCATAGAGGTTGCCGTTGGTGTTCTGGCCCGAGCCGGACAGGATGATCAGCAGGAAGGCCGCGATACCGCAGCACAGCCCGGAGAGCAGATACAGGTACAGCCGCTGGCGGCGGACGTCGATCCCGGCGAGCCGGGCGGCCTCGGCGTTGCCGCCGACGGCGACCGAACGGCGGCCGAAGGTGGTGCGGTTGAGCAGCAGCCAGCCGAGGACGGTGACCGCCGCGAAGACCAGGACCAGCGGCGGGATGCCCAGGATGTAGGCGTCGCGCTCACCGAGGTCCAGGACGCTGGGCACGGTGACGATCTGGGTCTTGCCGTCGGTGATCTGGAGGGCGAGCCCACGGGCCGAGGCCAGCATGGCGAGGGTGGCGATGAACGGCACCATCGCGCCGTAGGCGATCAGCACCCCGTTGACCAGACCGCAGCCCACACCGACGATCACCGCGGTGAACAGGATGCCGAAGAACCCGTACTCCTGGGTCGCCACCGTCGTCGCCCACACCGAGGCCAGGGCCACGATCGCGCCGACGGAGAGATCGATGCCGCCGGAGATGATGACGAACGTCATCCCGACGACCACGACCCCGATGATCGACGCCTGGGTGAGGACGAGTTGCAGATTGCGGGTGTCCAGGAACTGGTCGGGCTTGGTGATGCCGCCGATCACGATCAGCGCGGCGAGCACACCGAGCAGCGACAGGGTGCGCACATCCACACGGAACAGCGAGGCGCGCCAGGCGGGCGGTCCGCTCACCGGCGGCGCCTTGTCGGTGCTGTCCCGCGGCGGGGAGACGGGCTGCGTCATGACGCCGGGCTTCCTTCCATCACAAGGTCGAGTACGCGGTGTTCGTCCAGCTCTTCGGCGGGCGCGGTGTGCACGACCCGGCCCTCGCGCAGGACCAGGACGCGGTCGGCGAGGCCGAGCACCTCGGGCACCTCGCTGGAGACCAGCAGAACGGCGAGGCCCTCGTCGGCGAGGCGCCGGACGACGGCGTACAGCTCGGCGCGGGCGCCGACGTCCACCCCGCGGGTGGGTTCGTCGAGCAGCAGCACCCGGCAGCCGCGCAGCAGCCAGCGCGCCAGTACGGCCTTCTGCTGGTTGCCGCCGGACAGGGTGCGGATCGGTACGGCGGGGTTGTCGGGCCGCAGCGACAGTTCACGGACGGCGGCGCGGGCCGCCTTCAGTTCGGCGCCCCGGTCGATCCAGCCGAGCCGGGCGAACCGGGACATGGAGGAGACCGACACATTGTTGGTGACGGACTCCAGCATCAGCAGGCCCTGCGCCTTGCGCTCCTCGGGGGCGAGCCCGAGCCCGGCGCGCACGGCGGCACGGACACTGCCCGGCCGCAACGGCACACCGTCCATCAGGACCTGACCGGCCGTCGGCTTGCGGGCGCCGTAGATGGTCTCCAGGATCTCGGAGCGGCCGGAGCCGACCAGTCCGGCGAACCCCACGATCTCCCCGGGCCGCAGGCTCAGGTCGAACGGCTCGAACTCGCCGTCCCGGGCCAGCCCGCGCACTTCGAGCACCGGATCGCGCTGCTGCGGGACGGCGGGCCGCTCGGGGAAGACGTACTCCACGTTGCGCCCGGTCATCAGCGCCACGACGTCCTTGGTGGGGGTGGACTCGGCGGGCAGTCCGCCGGCCACCGCGCGGCCGTCCTTGAGGACGGTGACCCGGTCGCCGATGCGGCGGATCTCCTCCAGACGGTGCGAGATATAGACGACGGCGACACCGTCGGCGGTCAGATCGGCCACGGTCCGAAAGAGGTTGTCGACCTCGTCCGGGTCGAGCGCGGCGGACGGCTCGTCCATCACGATCAGCCGTACGTCGTGGGAGAGCGCCCGTGCCATCGACACGATCTGCTGCTGGGCCGCCGACAACTCCCCCACCAGCCGGGCCGGATCGATCTCCGGATGCCCGAGCCGCTTGAGCAGCGCGGCGGTCGAGGCCCGCGCGGTGCCGCGCTTGACGACGAATCCGCCGGTGGTGGGTTCATGGCCGAGGTGGACGTTCTCGGCCACCGAAAGATGCTCCACCAGGTCGAGTTCCTGGTAGATGGTGGCGATACCGAGGCGCATGGCGGCGATCGGGGAGCGCAGGACGACATCCTCGCCACGCCAGCGGATGGTGCCGCCGTCGGGCTGGTGGGCACCGGCCAGCACCTTGATCAGGGTGGACTTCCCGGCTCCGTTCTGGCCGAGCAGACAGTGCACTTCACCGGCCTGCACATCGAGGTCGACGCCGTCGAGGGCCCGGACGCCGGGGAACGACTTGGTGATGCCGGACATGCTGAGCAGCGGTGGTTCTGGTGCCATGTGGGTTCCCCTCGGCGGGCATACGGGCCGGTTCAGGGCAGATCGGGGCAGGATGGGGCGAGGTGAATGGTGATAAAGAGTTCAAGGCATACCTGGGTAGGGCAAGGTGCGTAAAAGACATGGGACGGCGCGTGGTCCACCGCCGGACGCGATCGGCTTACACGAGTGACCGCAGGAACGACGCTGCGAGTGACGGCACGGATGAGGTGCGGACGAGGTGACGCACAGGGCGACTTGGACGCGTACGGGGGTGACGTACGGGCGGTGACGTACGGGGGTGACCTACGGGGCTGACTTACGCGGGTGAGTAAAGGTGATCGCTGATCAGCCGGGCCGCGCCGATGACCCCGGCGGTGGGGCCGAGTTCACCGAGCACGATGGGCAGATTGCCGGTCGCCAGAGGCAGCGACTGACGGTAGACCTGGGTGCGGATCGCGGCCAGCAGATTGTGACCGAGGCCGGTCACTCCCCCGCCGATCACCACGAGTCCCGGGTTGAAGAAGCTGACCAGACCGGCGATGACCTGGCCGACATGGTTGCCGCCCTCACGGATCAGATCGAGGGCGGTGGCGTCCCCCGCGGAGGCCGCGGCGGCGACATCGATCGCGCTGAGCATTCCGGCCGCCTCCAGCCGGGCCGCCAGCTCCGGGGAACGGCCCTGCTGGACCGCCTCCAGCGCGTCCCGCGCGAGCGCGGCACCGCTGAAGTGGGCCTCCAGGCATCCCCGGTTGCCACAGGCGCACGGCCGCCCGTCGGGCACGGCCTGGATGTGCCCGATGTCGCCCGCGCTGCCCGTCGTCCCGCGGTGGACCTCTCCGCCGACGACGATCCCGCAGCCGATACCGGTACCGATCTTGACGCAGAGGAAGTCGCCCACGGAGCGGGCGACGCCCGCGTGCTGCTCCCCCATCGCCATCAGGTTCACATCGTTGTCGACCATCACCGGACAGCCGAGTTCCTGGCTGAGCGCCTCCCGTACGGGGAAGCCGTCCCAGCCCGGCATGATCGGCGGCGCCACGGGGACGCCCTCCGGGAAGCGGACCGGTCCGGGTACACCGATGCCCGCTCCGTCGAACCCCTCGACCAGTCCGGACGCCTTGAGTTTGGCGGCCATGGCGAGGGCCTGCTCGAAGACCGCGACGGGTCCTTCGCGGACCTCCATGGGCTGGTTGATGTGCCCGAGGATCTCCAGTTCGGCGTTGGTGACGGCGACGTCTATCGAGGTGGCGCCGATGTCGACGCCGAGAAAGCGCAGCCCCGGATTGAGCCGGATGTTGTGCGAACGGCGACCGCCGCGCGAGGCGGCGAGTCCGTCGGCCACCACCAGACCCGTCTCCAGCAACCGGTCCACCTCGACCGCCAGCTTCGACCGGGAGAGGTCGATCTGATCGCCGAGCTGGGCACGGGAGTTGGGGCCGCCGTCGCGCAAGAGCTTCAGCAGCCGGGCCTGATGGGCGTTCGCGGGTCGCGCGGTCATACGTCTCACGAGCCCCTCCCCGCCTCTGATCGGCTGTCTCCGTGTGGCTTTCGAGGGGAACGTAGCAGTGGCTGCCGGGGTTGGGAATAACTTGCGCAGAGATTGCCGTCGACTTTTTCCACTGACAGGACAAAGACGGACCGAGAGTAGGGCTGAACGCCCGGAATGATCCAGCTATGCCCCGATCATTCGCCCCTTACCCCGGAGGCATACGACACGGGCGGGACAGAAAAGAAGAAGGCGGGACAGAAGAGAAAAGAGGGGCGGCGCTCACGCCACCCCTCTCCATCCCTCCCCACCCCACCGCACCCCCGCCCCGCCCCGCCGCCCCTACCCGCGCGGACGCGCGTGGTACGACTCGCGGGTGTGCTCCGTGTGGGCCCGCATGATCTGGGTCGCGCGAGGCTCGTCACGGGCGGTGATCGCGGCGATGAGTTCACGGTGCTCGATCCAGGACTGACTGCCGCGCTGCCGGGCGACCGGCGCGTAGTACCAGCGCACCCGGCGGTCCACCTGGCGGGCGAGTTCGGCCAGCACGGTGTTGCCCGCCAGCTCCATCACCTTGGCGTGGAAACGGGCGTTGAGCAGCACCGCAGCGTCCACGTCGTCGGCGGTGACGGCCCGCTCGCCCTCGGCGCACAGCTCCTCCAGCGCGGCGACCCCGGCGCTGGTGGCGTTGGCGGCGGCGAGCCGGGCGGCCTCGGCCTCCAGCAGCGTACGGACCGTGAGCAGCTGGTCGGCCTCCTCCTCGGTGGGCTCATGGACGAACGCGCCCTGGGCCGGGCGCAGATCGACCCACCCCTCGGTGTTCAGCCGCTGGAGCGCCTCGCGCACCGGCTGGCGGGAGACCCCGAGGTGCCCGGCGAGTTCGCTCTCCACCAGGTGCTGGCCGGGCTGGAGCGCGCGGGTGGTGATCAGTTCGAGCAGCGCCTCATAGACGCGGTCCCGCAGGGGCCCGGGGCGCTCCAGCTTGGGCACGGCCCCCTGCGGCAGTCCGGTCGACAGCATCACGGTCCCCCTCCTCGGCAGGCACTGCTCCATGACCACCGTAATGACCTTGCACGATCGGTATCGGTCAGTATCGATTGTCTTTCGTCTACAGTCTACGGCGCACCGGTACCAGGACATCGGTGAGTTGGGCACGTCACACCGGGCTCCGCCGCCTGTCGCGCGGGACGTCGCCCTGACGTCCCCCGCGTCACCTCACCCGCCTCCGCCGCTCAGGGGCAGCGGACGACCTGGCCCGCGTAGGAGAGGTTGCCGCCGAAGCCGAACAGCAGCACCGGGTCCCCGGAGCTGATCTCGCCCCGCTCGACCAGCTTGGACAGGGCCATGGGGATGCTCGCGGCGGAGGTGTTGCCGGAGACGGTGACATCGCGGGCGACGACCGCGTTGACCGCGCCGATCTTCTCGGCGAGCGGCTCGATGATCCGCAGATTCGCCTGGTGCAGGACGACGGCGGCCAGGTCGGCGGGGGTGAGCCCGGCGCGTTCGCAGGCGGCGCGGGCGAGCGGCGGGAGCTGGGTGGTGGCCCAGCGGTAGACGGCCTGTCCCTCCTGGGCGAACCGGGAGGGCGTGCCCTCGATCCGTACGGCGTGGCCCATCTCCGGGAGGGAGCCCCACAGCACCGGCGAGATACCGGGCACCGCCCCGTCCGGTACGTCCATGGCCTCGACCACCGCCGCGCCGGCGCCGTCGCCGACCAGGACGCAGGTGGTGCGGTCGGTCCAGTCCGTGATGTCGGACATCTTGTCGGCGCCGATCACCAGGGCGCGGGTGGCGGCCCCGGCGCGCACGGTGTGGTCGGCGGTGGCGAGGGCGTGCGTGAAGCCCGCGCAGACCACGTTGACGTCCATCGCGGCGGGCGACGGGATGCCGAGCCGGGCGGCGACCCGGGCGGCCATGTTGGGCGAGCGGTCGACGGCGGTGGAGGTCGCGACCAGCACCAGATCGATGGCGTCGGGGCCGAGCCCGGCCGCGGCGAGCGCCTTGGCGGCGGCGTGCGCGGCGAGTTCGTCCACCGGCTCGTCGGGTCCCGCGATGTGCCGGGTGCGGATGCCGACCCGGGAGCGAATCCATTCGTCACTGGTGTCGACCAGGCCCGCGAGATCCTCGTTGGTGAGCACGCGGGCGGGCTGGTAGTGGCCGACGGCGGCGATACGCGAACCGTTCATGCTGGTGGGCCCCCTAGGGTTCCGGGTCCGGGACCCACCAGTCTGATCAGTGACTCACGGGTACGGCGGCACGGGATGCCACAGGAAACCCGCGCCCGAGTTGTCGGTTTCCCTCAGCACCGGAGGGGCCCGGAACGCGTCCTTCCATAGTGGCCCCGGCAGGTCCCCGCCGTGGGGCCGCCGGGGGCCGCGCGCTCAGCCGGAGAACAGCTGGCTGGCCTTGCGTACCAGCTCATAGAGACCGTAGGCGAGCGGGACGCCGACCCACAGCCAGGCGAACACAGTCAGCGCGCGGCGGTCAGGCGGACTCTGGCTGCTGTCGCTGGGCATGGGCGGCCTCCTTCGCGGGGGGAGCGGCGGACACGGCGGGGTCGTGGTGGTGCCGTGGGTGCACGGGGCGGACCAGCTCATTGGCGGCGAAGCCGACCACCAGCAGGCCGATCATGATGAGGAACGACAGTCCGTACAGGTCGGCGCCGGTCTTCCCGGCGGCCTCCTGCCGGTCGGCGATCCAGTTGACGATCAGCGGTCCGAGCACCCCGGCGGTGGACCAGGCGGTGAGCAGCCGCCCGTGGATGGCGCCGACCTGGTGGGTGCCGAACAGGTCCTTCAGATAGGCGGGGACGGTGGCGAAGCCGCCACCGTAGAAGGAGAGGATCACCAGCGCGCAGAGCACGAAGAGCGGCTTGGAGGAGTCGCCGTACAGCGCGATGAGGCCGTACATCACCGCCCCGGCGCCCAGGTAGAGCCGGTAGACGTTCTTCCGGCCGATCAGGTCGGAGGTGGAGGACCAGCCGATGCGTCCGGCCATGTTCGCGGCGGACAGCAGGGCGACGAAGCCCGCGGCTGCCGCCGTCGAGACCGGGGTGGAGGTGTCGGCGAAGAAGCCGGTGATCATGGGGGCGGCCTTCTCCAGGATGCCGATGCCCGCGGTCACGTTCATGCACAGGACGACCCACAGACACCAGAACTGGGGGGTGCGCAGGGCCTGGCGGGCGGTGACCTGGGGGCCGGTGGGGGCGGGCGGGGCGGCCCCTTCCACCGCCGGGGTCCCATCGGTCGCCGGGGTCCCCCCAGGCGCGGCGGTCCCTTCGGGCGCCGGGGCCCCTTCCCTCGCCGCGCCCCCTTCCACCGCCCCGCTCCGACTGGCCGGCACCCGTACCAGCGCGACACCCAGTGTCATGAAGACCGCGTAGGCCAGTCCATGGACGAGGAAGGCCAGGGCGATGCCGTGACTGTCCGTGCCGAAGGACTCCAGCATCTGGGCGGACCACGGGGAGGCGATCAGCGCGCCGCCGCCGAAGCCCATGATGGCGATGCCGGTGGCCATGCCGGGGCGGTCCGGGAACCACTTGATCAGGGTGGAGACCGGCGAGATGTAGCCGATGCCGAGACCGACGCCGCCGACGAAGCCATAGCCGAACACGATCAGCCAGTACTGCTCGGTGGCCGCGCCGAGGGCGGAGAGCAGGAAGCCGGAGGAGAAGCAGACCAGGGCGACGGTCATCGCCCAGCGCGGACCCCTGCGTTCGACGAGGGTGCCGCCGAACGCGGCGGACAGGCCCAGCATGACGATGCCCAGTTGGAAGGGGAGCGCGCTCTGGGTGCCGGTGAGCCCGAGCGCGGATTCGAGCGGTGGCTTGAACACGCTCCAGGCGTATGCCTGGCCGATGGAGAGATGGACGGACAGTGCTGCGGGGGGAACGAGCCAGCGGCTCCAGCCGGGGGGAGCGATGGGGGGACTCATGATCGGGACCGTAGGCAGGCCCCGGGGCGTTGAGAAGGCGGGCGTCGACCGTATGCGATGAGCGGTATGCACCGGGCGCTGAACGGTCGCCGGGACCGCCGTCCCAACGCACGCTGCGCGGACCCTTGTCGACCCAACCTCCATACTGTAGACAATATTCCGTCGACATGCCTGACATGCCTGTCGGCATGGCTGCCCCTGGGGCACGCCACCGAAGAAGCCCCAGCTCCCTCCCTTCGACCCACTTCGACCACCTTCGACGCCCTTCGACCACCTCCGCGGTATCCCTCAAACCGAACGGAGTTGTCCCGTGAAAGTCGCAGTTCTCGGCGCCGGTGCGATCGGCGCCTATGTGGGTGCCGCGCTCCACCGCGCGGGCGCCGACGTCCATCTCGTCGCCCGTGGACCGCATCTCGCGGCCATGAGGCAGCACGGCGTCCGGGTGCTCAGCCGGCGCGGTGACTTCGTCGCACGGCCCCACGCCACCGACGACCCGGCCGAGATCGGCCCGGTCGACTTCGTCTTCCTCGGCCTGAAGGCCCACTCGTACGCGGCGTGCGGGCCGCTGATCGAACCCCTGCTGCACGACCGGACGGCGGTGATCGCCGCCCAGAACGGCATCCCGTGGTGGTACTTCCACGGCCACGGCGGACCCCACGACGGCCGGCGCGTCGAGAGCGTCGACCCCGGTGGCGCGGTCAGTGCCGTACTCGCCCCGGAGCGGGCCATCGGCTGTGTGGTGTACGCGGCCACCGAACTCGAAGGCCCCGGTGTCGTCCGCCATCTCGAAGGCACCCGGTTCTCCATCGGCGAGCCGGACCGCGGTGTGTCGCCGCGCTGCACGGAGTTCGGCGAGGCGATGCGGACCGGCGGGCTGAAGTGCCCGGTCGAGCCGGATCTGCGCAACGACATCTGGCTCAAGCTGCTCGGCAACATCTCGTTCAACCCGATCAGCGCGCTGGCGCGGGCCACCATGCGGCAGATGTGTCTGCACGGCGGCACCCGCAAGGTCATCGAGATCATGATGACCGAGACGCTCTCGGTCGCCGAGGCCCTCGGCTGCGAGGTCGGGGTGTCCATCGAGCGGCGGCTCGCGGGCGCGGAGAAGGTCGGCGACCACCGCACCTCCACACTCCAGGACCTGGAGCGCGGCAAGCCGCTGGAACTGGACGTGCTGCTCGCGGCCGTCGTGGAGCTGGCGGAGATCACCGGTGTGCCGGTGCCCACCCTGCGGACCGTGCACGCCATCTCGGACCTGCTCGCGCTGAGGAGCGCCGCATGAGCGAACCACGTGAGGAGCGCCGCGTGAGCGACCCGCGTAAGGACCGCCGCATGAGCGACCCGCTGAAGAGCGAGCGCCGCATGAGCGAACCACCTGAGCGAACCGCCGAGGACCGCCGCACGAGCGACCTGAGGAGCGCCGTATGAGGAAAGCGCAGCCCGGCTCCCGCAAGGGCCGGACGCCCACGACCTACACCCGGCTCACCCACCCCCTCGTCCGCGACGCCCGCGACCAGCCGTTCCGGCGGGCCACCTGGGAGGAGGCGCTGGAGCGCGCCGCGCAAGGCATCGACCGCAACCGGGGCGCCTTCGGGATGTTCTCCTGCGCCCGCGCCACCAACGAGATGAACTACGTGGCGCAGAAGTTCACCCGGGTGGTGATGGGCACCAACAACGTCGACTCCTGCAACCGGACCTGCCACGCCCCGAGCGTGGCCGGGCTCTCGGCGGCGTTCGGCTCCGGCGGCGGGACCTCCTCGTACGAGGAGATCGAGCACACGGACGTCATCCTGATGTGGGGGTCCAACGCCCGTTTCGCGCATCCGATCTTCTTCCAGCATGTGCTGCGGGGGATCAGGAACGGCGCCCGGATGTACGCGGTCGATCCGCGCCGCACCTCCACCGCCGAGTGGGCGGAGAGCTGGCTCGGGCTGAACGTCGGGACGGACATCCCGCTGGCGCACGCGATCGGGCGGGAGATCATCCACGCGGGCCTGGCCAACGAGGCGTTCATCGCACGGGCGACCAGCGGCTTCGAGGAGTACCGGGCGCTGGTCGAGCCCTGGACGCTGTCGCTGGCGGAGAAGGTCACCGGGGTGCCCGCCCCGGCGATCCGGGAGCTGGCGCACGCCTACGCCCGCGCCGAGCGGGCCCAGTTGTGCTGGACGCTGGGCATCACCGAGCACCACAACGGCACCGACAACGTACGGGCGCTGATCAATCTGTCGCTGCTGACCGGGCATGTGGGCCGGTTCGGCTCGGGGCTCCAGCCGCTGCGCGGGCAGAACAACGTGCAGGGCGGCGGGGACATGGGGGCGATCCCCAACCGGCTGCCCGGCTTCCAGGACATCCTGGACCCGGACACCCGGCTGAAGTTCGAGAGCGCCTGGGACACGGTGATCCAGCCGCACTACGGGCTGAACCTCACCGAGATGTTCGAGGCGATGGAGGAGGGCTCGCTGCGGGCGGTCTACTGCATCGGCGAGAACCCGGCGCAGTCGGAGGCGGACAGCGAACAGGCCGTGCGCCGGCTCGGGATGCTGGACTTCCTGGTGGTCCAGGACATCTTCCTCACCAAGACCGCCCAGCTCGCCGATGTGGTGCTGCCCGCGACCGCCGGGTGGGCGGAGACCGACGGCACCACCACCAACAGCGAGCGCCGGGTGCAGCGGGTACGGCGGGCGGTCACCCCGCCCGGTGAGGCCCGTGAGGACATCGACATCCTGTGCGACCTGGCGTCCCGGCTGGGCCACGACTGGAAGTACGCGGACGCGGAGGCGGTCTGGAACGAGCTGCGCTCGGTGTCCCCGGACCACTACGGGATGACGTACGCGCGGCTGGCCGAGCAGCAGGGCATCCAGTGGCCCTGTCCGTCCACGGACCGGATCGAGCCGAGCTATCTGCACGGCAGGCTGTGGGCCGAGGACCCGGCCAAGCGGGGGCTGCGGGCGCCCTTCGGGCTGGTGCTGCACGATCCGCCGGTCGATCTCACCGACGAGGACTTCCCGATCCGGCTGACCACCGGGCGGCGCCTCGACTCCTACAACACCGGGGTGCAGAGCGGCGGTTTCGCCTCACCGCTGCGGCGCGGCGAGTACATCGAGCTGTGCCCGGAGGACGCCGAGCGGTACGGGGTCGTGGTGGGCGAGGAGGTCCAGGTGTCCTCACGGCGCGGCGCGGTGGTCGCGCCGGTCTGGGTGGACCCGGCGCTGCGGCCGGGTCTGGCGTTCATGACCATGCACTTTCCCGACGAGGTGGACACCAATCAGCTGACGATCGAGGCCAACTGCCCGATCGCGGGGACGGCGGAGTTCAAGGCGTCGGCGATCCGGATCGAGAAGCTCCCCGTCGCGACCATCGTGAGGTGACATTCCGTGGATCTGCACTTCGGTGACAGCAAGCCGACGGACGACGAGCGGGCGGCGGTCGACGCCCTGCTCGGTCCGCCGGAGTCCTCCTGGGAGGGCGCCGACCGCTCCGATGCCGATCTGCGGTGGGCGCGCGGCGGGCGGGAGGCCCGGGACCGCCGCGATCTGCTGTTGCCGGGGCTGCACGCGCTCAACGACCGGGTCGGCTGGATCAGCGACGGCGCCCTGGACTATCTGTGCCGCCGCCTGACCGTGCCCCCGGCGGAGGCGTACGGGGTCGCCACCTTCTACGCCATGTTCTCGGTGCAGCCGCGTCCGGCGACCGTGCTGCATGTCTGCACGGACCTGGCGTGCGCGGCGGCCGGAGCGCCGGAGCTGTGCGCGGGGATCGAGTCCCGGCTCGGACCCGGCGTCCATCTGGAGCGCAGCCCCTGTCTGGGGCTGTGCGAACGCGCCCCGGCCGCGCTCGCGATCCGCGCGGGCGATCCGGTCCGTACGGCCGTCTCCGCCCCGGCCACCGTGGAGACGGCCGTACTCGCCGCGACGGCGCCGGACTCGGCGCCCGAGGAGCCGCCCGCGGCGCTGGCGGTGCCGCAGGCGGGTGCGCCGGAGCTGGTGCTGCTGCGCCGGGTGGGGGTGGTGGACCCGGCGTCGCTGGACGAGTACCGGGCGCACGGCGGGTACCGGGCGCTGCGGGAGGCGTTCCGGCTGGGTCCAGCCGGGGTGATCCGGGAGGTGACCGACTCGGGGCTGGTGGGGCGCGGCGGCGCGGCGTTCCCGACCGGCCGCAAGTGGCAGGCCACCGCGTCCCAGCCGGACCATCCGCACTATGTGGTGTGCAACGCCGACGAATCGGAGCCCGGCACCTTCAAGGACCGGGTGATCATGGAGGGCGATCCGTACGCGCTGATCGAGGCGATGACGATCGCCGGGTACGCGACCGGCGCCCACCGGGGCTATCTGTATCTGCGCGGGGAGTATCCGCGGGCGCTGGCCCGGATGGAGCACGCGATCGGGCAGTGCCGGGCGCGCGGGCTGCTGGGCGGTGACGTCCTGGGGCAGGGCTATGGCTTCGACATCGAGATCCGGCGGGGCGCGGGCGCGTACATCTGCGGTGAGGAGACCGCGCTGTTCAACTCCATCGAGGGCTACCGGGGCGAGCCGCGCTCCAAGCCGCCGTTCCCGGTGGAGAAGGGCCTGTTCGGCAAGCCGACGGTGGAGAACAACGTCGAGACGCTGGTCAACGTCCTGCCGATCCTGACCATGGGCGCCCCCGCGTACGCGGCGATCGGGACCGCCCGCTCCACCGGGCCCAAGCTGTTCTGTGTGTCGGGCGGTGTGGACCGGCCGGGGATCTACGAGCTGCCGTTCGGGGCGACGCTGGGCGAGCTGCTGACGCTGGCCGGGGTGCGGGACGGGCTGCGTGCGGTGCTGCTGGGCGGTGCGGCGGGCGGGTTCGTGCGGCCGGACGAGACGGACATCCCGCTGACCTTCGAGGGCACCCGGGAGGCCGGGACGACGCTCGGTTCGGGGGTGGTGATGGCCTTCGACGGGTCGGTGCCGCTGCCCCGGCTGCTGCTGCGGATCGCGGAGTTCTTCCGGGACGAGTCGTGCGGACAGTGTGTGCCGTGCCGGGTGGGGACGGTCCGCCAGGAGGAGGCGCTGCACCGGATCGTGGCGCGGACCGGCGCGGAGGCCGCCGGGGACATCGCGCTGCTGCGCGAGGTGGGCCGCGCGATGCGGGACGCCTCGATCTGCGGTCTGGGCCAGACCGCGTGGAACGCCGTGGAATCCGCCATCGACCGTCTGGGGGCGTACGAATGACCATGACCGAGCTGGGGATTCCGCGCAGGCTGCTGGAGTTCACCCTGGACGGGGAGCCGGTGCGGGTGCCGGAGGGGGCGACGATCCTGGACGCCTGCCGGGCGGCCGGTACGGACGTGCCGACGCTGTGCCACGGTGACACGCTCACCCCGAAGAACGCCTGCCGGGTGTGTGTGGTGGAGGTGGAGGGCGCGCGGACGCTGGTCCCGGCGTGCTCACGGAAGGCGGAGCCGGGGATGGAGGTCCGCACCGGCACCGAACGGGCCCGGCACAGCCGCAAGGTGGTGATCGAGCTGCTGGCGTCGTCGGTGGATCTGTCGACCACGCCCGAGGTGGCCGGCTGGATCAAGGAGTACGGGGCGGAGCCGGACCGGTTCGGCCCGGACGCGGCCCGCCTCGGCGAGGACCCCCGGGTCGACAACGACCTTTATATCCGGGATTACGACAAATGCATCCTGTGCTACAAGTGCGTCGACGCCTGCGGGGACCAGTGGCAGAACACCTTCGCGATCTCGGTCGCGGGCCGGGGTTTCGGCGCCCGGATCGCGGTGGAGCACGACGCTCCGCTGACCGACTCGGCGTGTGTGTACTGCGGCAACTGCATCGAGGTGTGTCCGACGGGGGCGCTGTCCTTCAAGTCGGAGTTCGACATGCGGGCGGCCGGGACCTGGGACGAGGAACGGCAGTCGGAGACGACCACGGTGTGCGCGTACTGCGGAGTGGGCTGCAACCTCACCCTCCATGTGCAGGACAATGAGATCGTGAAAGTCACTTCGCCGCACGACAATCCGGTGACCCACGGCAATCTCTGCATCAAGGGCCGCTTCGGCTACCAGCACGTACAGAACCGGGACTGATCAGACCATGGGACGAGTCACGGAACGACGCAAGGTACTCCGCATCCGGGACGGGGCCGTCTCGTCCCGCCCGGACACGCTGGTCGCCGAGGAACCACTGGAGATCCGCCTCAACGGCAAGCCGCTGGCCATCACCATGCGCACGCCCGGCGACGACTTCGCGCTGGCCGCCGGGTTCCTGGTCAGCGAGGGCGTCCTCGCGCACAAGGCGGACCTCCAGAACATCGTCTACTGCGCGGGCGCCACGGCCGACGGTTCCAACACCTACAACGTGGTGGATGTGCGGACCGCGCCCGAGGTGGTGATCCCGGACATCACGCTGGAGCGGAACGTCTACACCACCTCGTCCTGCGGGCTGTGCGGCAAGGCCAGCCTGGACGCCGTACGGACCACCGCGCGGTGGCCGATCTCCGACACTCCCCCGGTCCGGGTCGAGCCCGGACTGCTCGCGAGCCTCCCCGACCGGCTGCGGGCGGCCCAGCGGGTCTTCGACCGGACCGGGGGCCTGCACGCGGCGGCGCTGTTCAGCGAGGCGGGCGAGCTGCTGGACGTCCGGGAGGACGTGGGGCGGCACAACGCGGTCGACAAGCTGGTCGGGCGGGCCGTGCAGAGCGGGCAGCTGCCGCTGTCCCGGGCGGTGCTGCTGGTGTCGGGGCGGGCCTCCTTCGAGCTGGCGCAGAAGGCGGTGATGGCCGGGATACCGGTGCTGGCGGCGGTGTCGGCGCCGTCGTCCCTCGCGGTGGACCTGGCGGCGGAGACCGGGCTGACACTGGTGGGATTCCTGCGGGGCAGTTCCATGAACGTGTACGCGGGTGAGGAGCGGATCGCCCTGGGGGCCACGGCCGCCCGGGGCTGAGGCCGGTCCACCGCGACACGGCGGCGGGGCCCCGACCGGCGGGGAGCGCCCCCTGCGCCGCAGGGGCCCCGCCTCAGTCCCGCCGGAGGTCGGACGCGGGCCCAGGTCGGCCGGTGTCGGCGACGCGGCCGAGCAGGTCCACGAACTGGGCGCGCTCGGCGGGGCTCAGCGGGGCGAGCAGCACCTCGTTGGCGTCGCGGGCGAGCCGCTCGCAGCGGCTCAGCAGCAGATCGCCCTTGTCGGTGAGCGACACGGCGTTCTTACGGCGGTCGCGGGGGTCGGGCTCGCGGACGACGAGACCCGCGGACTGGAGTTCGTTGAGTATCCCGACGACGTCCTTGGGGTCGAGGCCGACGCCCCGGCCCACGTCCGCCTGGGCGACCGGGCCCAGGTCGCGCACGGCGGAGAGCACCAGATGGTGCCAGGTGCGCATACCCTCGGCGGCGAGGGCCTCGGCGACCAGCGCCCGGCCGCGCGCGGCGGCCCGGCCCAGCAGCCAGCTGGGCAGGGAGCGGATCGCGGGCGCGGATGCATCGGCCATGGCCTCAGACTAACCTGAAGTTGTTGGACTTCCCTATGATTGTGTGTTAATCATTGGAACCTCCCACGATCTTGGTGGGAATCCCAACGACTACGGAGGACGGTGTCCATGCCCCGTGGCCCTCACGCACCTCTGCGACCGACACCTCTGAGAACCGTCCTCGTCACGGCCGCCGCCGCGCTGCTGGCGGCCCTGACCCCGGCGCCGGGCACGGCGTCCGAGTCGGGCCCCACCGGCCCCGCCCCCTCCCGGTCCGTCCCGTCCGGGCCCGCGACCGCGACCGGGTTCGAGCAGAGCGTGCTGTTCAAGGCCGCCCAGGACCCCGGCTACGCCTGCTTCCGCATCCCGGCGATCGTCCGCTCCACCCAGGGCACCCTGCTGGCGTTCGCCGAGGCCCGGGTCCTGAACTGCGGCGACGCCACGGACATCGACATCGTCGTCAAGCGCTCCACGGACGGTGGCCGGACCTGGGGCCCGCTCCAGGTGGTCAGCGAGGGCGGCGGCGACACCCACGGCAACCCGTCCCCGCTGGTGGACCGGAAGACCGGGCGCGTCCTGCTGGTCCAGACCCGCAACCCGGGCCGCACCGACAGCGCCAGCTGCGAGATCCCCTGTCCGCGCACGCCCTACCTCCAGTACAGCGACGACGACGGGCGCACCTGGTCAGCGCCGCGCGACCTGAGCGCCCAGATCCGGCCCGCGCACTGGAACTCCTGGTACGCCACCGGCCCGGTGCACGGGGTGCAGATCGCGCGCGGGCCGCACGCCGGACGGCTGGTGTTCGGGGTGAACGCCGAGACCTGGGACGGCTCCCGGGTCACCGCCAACGACGTCGGTCTGGTCGTCAGCGACGACGGGGGCGCCACCTGGCGGGTCGGCGCCACCGACTCCTGGCCGATCGCCGCCGACGGCTCGTTCCGCCAGAAGCCCTCCGAGGTCACCGTGGAGGAGCAGGGCGACGGCAGTCTGCTGGTCAGCGCCCGGGAGCAGGACGGCACCGACCTCGGCCACCGCAGCCAGGCGGTCAGCAGCGACGGCGGCACCAGCTTCGACACGCCGTTCCAGCAGGTCCCCGACCTGTACGCGCCGCAGGTGCAGGGCGCCCTGCTGCGGCTCGGCGACCGGATGCTGCTCTCCGCCCCGGCCGACCCGGACCGCCGCCGCACGATGATGGTCCGCTCCTCCTACGACGGCGGACGCACCTGGGACAGCGTCGACCGGGGCACCGTCGTCAGCCGCGACTGGGCCGGCTACTCGGACATGGCCGACCTCGGCTCGTCCACGGTCGGCCTGCTCTACGAGGGCGGCGCGGTGGACGCCCGGGACGAGATCCGCTTCGCCCGCTTCACCGAGGACTGGCTCGCCCCGCGCCGCGGCCCCGACCCGGTCACCGCCGACCTCGCCCCCGCCGCGCCGCCCGCCGCGGTCCTCGGCGGCGCCGCCACCACCCCCGGCGTCAGCGGCAACGCGCTCGCCTTCGACGGGGTGGACGACGCGGTACGGCTGCCCTACGACGCCCGGCTCCCGCTCGGCACCAAGGACTTCACCGCCTCCCTGTGGTTCCGCTACACGGCGACCAGCGGTGAGCAGCCCATGCTGTGGATGGGCGGCACCGGCGTCAGCCAGCCGCAGGTGTGGCTGCGCGGCGAACCGGACAGCGGCCGGGTGCGCGGCATGATCACCACCCGGACCGGCGCCACCGCCTGGCACTCCGCGTCCCTGAACACCACGGGCGCCCACAACGACGGCGTCTGGCACCATCTCGCGCTGCGCCGCGGCGGCGGCGAACTCGCCCTGTTCCTGGACGGCACCCGGGTCAGCACCACCGACATCACCGGCTCGGTCAGCCGCAACTCGCCGTTCGGGGTGCACATCGGCCAGCGCATGGACAGCCGCGCCTACTTCACCGGCGCCCTGGACGACGTCCGGGTGTACGGGAAGGCGCTCTCCGACGGGGAGCTGACCGCGCTGCGGCTGACCGGGGTGGCGCCGTACGCCACGCCCGTGCTGCATCTGCCCATGGACCGGATCACCGCGGGCGGCTAACGTCCCGGAGCGTGCCCGACGACGACACCCGACGACGAGCACGACGGCGTACCGGCACCCTGGCCGGGGTGGCGCTGCTGGCCCTGGTGCTCGCCGCCGTCCTGCTCACCGCCCGGCCCGACGGCGGCGGACCGCGCCCCGACACCGGGGCGTGCGTCCCCCGTACGGTCGCCGACTGGTCCCACGACGACCGGCTCACCGGCGAGTTCGCCCGCTACGGCGACGACCCGGCCCGTATCGACGACTGGACGGGCGGCGACGGCACCCACTCGGTGCGGCTGCCCGACGGACGGCTGCTGTGGCTGTTCTCCGACACCTTCCTCGGCCGGGTGTACGGCCCGCCCAACCCGGCCGGCGAGTCGCACACCTGGCGGGACTCGGCCGCGCCGATGGTCCGCAACTCGGCGGTGGTGATGGACGGCGGACAACTGGCCGCCACCCTGCCCGCCCCGCTCTTCCCCGACCCGGCCCCGGACCGCTGGCGCTGGCCGGTCGCCGCCCGGGTCGAACCCCGCGCGCCCGGCTCCGCCGAACAGGTCGTCCGGGTCCTGCTCTGGGTCCGCTCGGCCGGACCACCGCCCTGGATCTACGGGGTGCCCACCGCCACCGAGGTCGCCACGCTCACCCTGCCCGACCTGCGGGTCGAGTCGGTCACCACGGTCTTCGACCAGAGCCTCATGCCGGACCCGTCCCGCCGCGTCCTGTTCGGCACCACCCTGATCACCGAGGACGGCTGGACGTACGTCTACGGCGGCGACGACGGACAGGCGGTGGCCCGTCCGGTGTCCTCGGCGTATGTGGCGCGGGTGCCCGAGGGGCGGCTCGCGGACCCGGCGGCGTGGCGGTTCTGGACCGGCTCCGCCTGGAGCGCGCGGGACGGACCGCGCCCGGTGCTGGGGGACGAGCGGGCCGAGGGCGTGGGCAGCGCGTTCTCGGTGGTGCGCGCGGGCGGCACGTATGTGCTGTTCACCATGGCGGCGGGGGCCGCGGGCCTGTCGACGGTGACCTCGTACTGGTCCTGCTCCCCCACCGGGCCCTGGCACGGACCCGGCGAGGTCCTGCGCCCACCGCTGCCCCGGCCCGGGGTCGGCGCGTACAACCCGCAGGTCCATCCGCAGATCAGCGGCGCGGACGGGGCACTGGTGCTCAGCTACGACGTCAACTGGCTGGAGCAGACGGGCGCGGCGGCGCAGCTCAGCGGGAACGTGTCGCTGTACCGACCGCGGTTCGTGTCGCTGCGGCTGGCGGCTGCGGGGTGAGCGGGGGCAGCGGATCGCGTGAGCGGCGCTTGGCGATGACCGCGCAGACCATCAGCTGCATCTGGTGGAACAGCATCAGCGGCACCACGGCGAGCGCGGCCTGCGGGCCGAACAGCACACTCGCCATGGGCAGTCCGGCGGCCAGCGACTTCTTGGACCCGGCGAACTGGATCGCGATGCGGTCCTCGCGGTCGAACCGCAGCGCCTTGGCGCCGTACCAGGTGACCGAGAGCAGGACGGCCAGCAGCACCGCCTCGACCACCAGCAGTCCGGCGAGTTCGGCGGGGCTGATCCGGCTCCAGATGCCGTGCGCCATGCCCTCGCTGAAGGCGGCGTAGACGACCAGCAGGATGGAGCCCCGGTCGAGCAGCCCGAGCGCTTTCTTGTGCCGGGTGACGAAGCCGCCGATCCAGCGGCGCAGCAGTTGTCCGGCGACGAACGGCACCAGCAGTTGGAGCACGATCTCCAGCACCGACCCGGCCGCGAAGCCGCCGGTGTCCCCGCCGAGCAGGGAGGCGGCCAGCAGCGGGGTGATCACGATGCCCAGCAGGGAGGAGAAGGAGCCCGCGCAGATCGCCGCGGGGACATTGCCGCGGGCGATCGAGGTGAAGGCGATGGAGGACTGGATGGTGGACGGCACCAGGGTGAGGAACAGCAGGCCCTGGTAGAGCGGGTCGGTCAGCAGCACCGGGACCAGGCCCCGGGCGGCCAGCCCGAGCAGCGGGAACAGCACGAAGGTGCACACCAGGACGGTGAGGTGGAGCCGCCAGTGCTTGAGGCCGTCGACCGCCTCCCGGGTGGACAGCCGGGTGCCGTAGAGGAAGAACAGCAGGGCGATGGCGCCGGTGGAGGCGCCCTCCACGGTGCTCGCGGCCACCCCGCGGGCGGGCAGCAGGGCGGCGAACCCCACCGTGGCCAGCATCAGCAGGATGTAGGGGTCGACCGGCATCCAGCCGGGCGGGCGCAGGCGTCTCACGGTGCTCCACAGGGTCGTGCTGGTCGCTCTCGTACCGGTCGCCGACGGGCTTGTCGCTGTCGTGCCGGTCGTCCGGCGCGGAGGCCGTGGGCCCCCGCCCGATTGTGCTCCTCCGCTTCTTGATCGGGAATCCCGTACACCACACTCACTGCCATCACGTTCCGCGATAACCTCGGGCGTATGTACGACCCGACCCAGTTGCGCACCTTCCTCGCGGTGTCCCAGACGCTGAGCTTCACGCAGGCCGCGCGGCGGCTCGGGCTGCGCCAGTCCACGGTGAGCCAGCATGTACGGCGGCTGGAGGACGCGGCCGGGCGTCCGCTGTTCACCCGGGACACCCACTCGGTGGAGCTGACCGAGGACGGCGAGGCCATGCTCGGCTTCGCCCGGCGGCTGCTGGAGGTGCACGAGCAGGCGACCGCGTTCTTCACCGGCACCCGGGTGCGCGGCAGGCTGCGGTTCGGCGCGTCGGAGGACTTCGTGCTGACCCGGCTGCCGGAAATACTGGAGGGCTTCCGGCACGACCATCCCGAGGTCGACCTCGAACTGACCGTCGAGCTGTCCGGCACCCTGCACGCCATGCTGGCCGCCGGGAAGCTGGACCTGGTGCTCGCCAAGCGGCGCCGCGGCGACACCCAGGGCGAGCTGGTCTGGCACGACCGGCTGGTGTGGATCGGCGGGGAGCGGCTGCGCCTTGACCCGGAGCGGGCCGTACCGCTGATCGTGTATCCGCCGCCCGGCATCACCCGGGCGCTGGCCCTGGAGGCGCTGGAGCGGCAGGGCCGGGAGTGGCGGATCGTCTGCACCAGCGGCAGCCTCAACGGGCTGATCGCGGCGGCCCGCGCGGGTCTCGGGGTGATGGCCCACTCCCGCGGCTTCGTCCCGCCGGGGCTGGTCCGGGTGCCGGACCGGGCCGGGCTGCCGGAGCTGGGCCCGGTGGACTTCGTGGTGGTGCACGGCCGCCGCCGCCCGGCCTCGGCGGGCCCGGCGGACGCCCTGGCGGCAGCGATCCTGGCAGCGGGCGCGGGCCTGCACGGCCGCTGAACGGCACCGGGAAGCCGGGGGCGGTGCGGGGGAGCCAGGCAGCGGCGCCAAGAAGCCGGGAAGCAGCGCCGGGAAGCCAGGGCGCGGCGCCCGGAAGCCCGGGAGCAGCGCCGAGAAGCCGGGGGCAGCGCCGGGAAGCCAGGCAGCGGCGCCGGGGAGCCAGGCAGCGGCGCCAAGAAGCCGGGGAGCAGCGCCCGGAAGCCAGACAGCAGCGCCGGGAAGCCAGGCAGCGGCGCCGAGAAGCCGGGAAGCAGCACCGAGAAGCCGGGGAGCAGCGCCCGGAAGCCAGACAGCAGCGCCGGGAAGCCAGGCAGCGGCGCCGAGAAGCCGGGAAGCAGCACCGAGAAGCCGGGGA
>NZ_JBEZLM010000003.1:0-25720 GCF_040652095.1 Streptomyces sp. NPDC048290 | reverse complement strand
AGCAGCGCCCGGAAGCCAGGGCGCGGCGCCAAGAGACGGTCATCCGGTCGTACAGATTCCGTGGAGATTACGGCGCCGAACCTTACTCCGCCGTCAGATATCTGTCCGACCCTTCCCCATGTGCGCCCATTCTCCCGGCCTGACCAGCGCCCGGAGCGGTCCGCGCGCCCCTGCCGGGGCCTCGGGGGGTGGGGTAGCTTTCACGCCCTGTGTGGAGCTGCCACGGCGACCGGGGAGCGGGTTTGCGCGAGTTCACCAACCCTCCGCTTGCGTCGGCACCGCCCGTGGGCGGTCTGGCCGACGTGGTGTTCCAGCGCGCCCAGGACGACCCCCGGCACATCTCCCTCGGCCGCAAGGACGACGGCGGACGCTGGCGTGAGGTCACCGCCGCCGCCTTCCGCGACGAGGTGCTCGCGCTCGCCAAGGGACTGCTCGCCCAGGGCGTGCGGTTCGGCGACCGGGTCGCGATCATGTCCCGCACCCGCTACGAGTGGACCCTCTTCGACTACGCCCTGTGGACCGTCGGCGCCCAGGTCGTCCCCGTCTACCCCACCTCCTCGGCCGAGCAGTGCTACTGGATGCTCTACGACGCCGAGGTGACCGCGGCCGTGGTGGAGCACGAGGACCACGCGATGACCATCGCCACCGTCATCGACCGGCTGCCCATGCTGCGCAGACTGTGGCAACTGGACACCGGCGCGGTCCGTGAGCTGTACGACGCGGGCGCGGCGATCGACGACGAGGTGGTGCACCGGCACCGCCGGGCCGTCACCCCGGACTCGGTGGCCACCGTCGTCTACACCTCCGGCACCACCGGCCGCCCCAGGGGCTGTGTCCTGACCCACGGCAACTTCATGTACGAGGTGGACACGGTCAGAGCGCACTGGGAGCCGGTGTTCCGCGCCCGCCGCGGCGAGGAGACGGCCACTCTGCTGTTCCTGCCGCTGGCGCATGTCTTCGGGCGGATGGTGCAGGTCGCGGCCATCCGGGACGGGGTGCGCTTCGGGCACCAGCCGCAGCTGACCGCCGCCGCCCTGCTGCCCGATCTGGCGGTGTTCCGGCCCACGTTCATGCTGGCCGTGCCGTACATCTTCGAGAAGGTGTTCGCCGCCGCCCGCCGCTCGGCGGAGCAGGAGGGCCGGGAGGGTCCGTTCGACAAGGCCGTCGAGGTCGCCGTGCGCTACGCCGACGCGGTGGAGGCGCGGGCCTGGGGCGTCGGGCCGGGGCCGTCGGCCGCGCTCAGGATGCAGCACCAGGTCTTCGACAAGCTGGTGTACGCCAAGGTGCGGGCGGCGCTGGGCGGACGGCTGCGCACCGCGATGTCCGGCGGCTCGGCGATGAACCGCAGGCTGGGCCTGTTCTTCGCGGGCGCGGGCGTCCAGATCTACGAGGGCTACGGACTGACCGAGTCGACGGCCGCCGCCACCGCCAACCCGCCCGGCCGCACCCGCTACGGCTCGGTCGGCCGCCCCATCCCCGGCGTGAGCGTGCACATCGCCGACGACGGCGAGGTCTGGCTGCGCGGCGACAATGTCTTCCAGGGCTATCTGAACGACCCCAAGGCCACCGACGAGGTCCTGCGCGACGGCTGGCTGGCCACCGGGGACCTGGGCGCGCTGGACGAGGACGGCTATCTGACCCTCACCGGCCGCAAGAAGGAGATCCTGGTGACCTCCGCGGGCAAGAGCGTGACGCCCGCCCCGCTGGAGGAGCGGGTCCGGGACCATCCGCTGATCAGCCAGTGCCTGGCGGTCGGCGACGACCGGCCGTTCGTCGCCGCGCTGATCACCCTGGACCCGGAGGCCGTGGCGCACTGGCTCCAGATGCGCGGCAAACCCAAGCTCGCCCCGGCACAGCTCGTGCGGGACCCCGATCTGGAGACGGAGGTGCGGCGCGCGGTGGTCGCCGCGAACACCCTGGTCTCCCAGGCCGAGTCGATCCGCACGTTCCGTATCCTCGCCCAGCCGTTCACCGAGGAGCGCGGGCTGCTCACCCCGTCGCTGAAGCTGAAGCGCAAGGCGATCGAGAGCGCGTACGCCGAGGAGGTGGCGGCGCTGTACCGGTCGTAGGGGGTGCGCCGTTTCCGGTCGTTCGCCGCCGTCAGGAATGCGGACGGGCCGGTGATCGTTGACCATGGGACATCCAACGGACGACGACTTCGAAGGGTCGACAGCGCGTGAGCAGCAAGGTCCCCCCGATCATCCTCAACAACGGCGTCGAGATGCCCCAGCTGGGCTTCGGCGTGTGGCAGGTGCCGGACGCGGAGGCCGAGCAGGCCGTGGCCACCGCGCTGAAGGCCGGATACCGCTCTATCGACACCGCCGCGATCTACGGCAACGAGGAGGGCACCGGACGAGCGGTCGCCGCCTCCGGAATCCCCCGTGACGAACTCTTCGTCACCACCAAGGTCTGGAACAGCGACCAGGGTTACGACGCCACCCTGCGGGCGTTCGACGCCTCGCTGGCCCGGCTGGGCCTGGACCATCTGGACCTGTATCTGATCCACTGGCCGGCCCCGGCCAGGGACCGCTACCTGGACACCTACAAGGCGCTGGAGAAGCTGTACGCCGACGGCCGGGTCCGGGCGATCGGCGTGTCCAACTTCGAGCGGGAGCATCTGGAGCGGCTGATCGGCGAGACGTCGGTCATCCCGGCCGTCGACCAGATCGAGCTGCATCCTCGGCTCCAGCAGCGCGCGGCCCGCGAGTACCACGCGGAGCAGGGCATCGCCACGGAGGCGTGGTCGCCGCTGGGCTCCGGCAAGGGCCTGCTGGAGGTCCCGGCGATCGTGGCGATCGGCCAGAAGCACAACCGCAGCCCGGCGCAGATCGTGCTGCGCTGGCATCTCCAGCTCGGCACGGTGGTGATCCCCAAGTCCGTGACGCCGTCCAGGATCAAGGAGAACATCGAGGTCTTCGACTTCGCCCTGGACACCGAGGACCTGGCGGCGATCAGCGCGCTGAACGAGGACCGGCGGACGGGGGCGGACCCGGCCAGGTTCAACGGCTGACCGGGCCGCCCTGATCAGCCGGTTTCGGCGTCGACGTCCGTGTCCGCGCAGACGTCCCGGTACGGCACGGTCGGCAGGTTCTCCGTCCACTCCGTCTCGTCCGGGCCGCCCCCGGCCCGTGCGCAGAGCCGGGCGGCGGCCCGCTCGGGCGCCAGCTCCCGCGTCCGGCCGGTGAGATGGGGCGTCCCGATCCGCAGCCGCCCGGCGGCGTCGAACCGCAGGGTCCGCACGGGCCCGTCGCCGACCGGCAGCACCGCCGGGGCGAGTCCCGGCGCCGCCGTCTCCCACACCAGGACCGATCCGTCGGCGGCGCTCACCGCGAGCAGGGAGCCGTCCGGGGAGAACGCCATGACACGGCGGTGCAGATTGGTGGTGTCGGTCAGCCGCAGCACCGCGAGCCGCCGCCCCTGCCGGATGTTCCACAGGGTCAGCCGCCCCTGTAGGTCACTGACCGCCAGCAGCCGTGAGTCGTCGCCGAAGGCCGCCGCCGCCAGCAGATCCTCGCCGGACACCACCCGCCGGGAGAGTCCGGTACGACGGTCCACGAGGTCGCCCTCGGGGGTGAGTTCGCTGCCGCCGCCGGGCTCGACGGCCACGATGTCGCTCGGCTCCCCGGTCACCGCCCGCTCCCGGTGCCAGTCCGGTCCGGTCAGCCCCTGGAGGGACACGGTCCGTACGACGTCGGTGTGCCCGCCGGTGCGGTAGCGCAGCACGCCCGCGGCCAGGTCGAGCCGGAAGTCGCCGACGGCCGGTCCGGCGAGCGGGTGGGTGAACTGCGGTTCGCGCGGGGCGTCGCCCGGCGGGTCGGGTGTGTCGGTGCGCCACACGGACAGCGCCCCGGTCCCCCACACCAGCGCGTACGCCCCGGCGAACGTCACGTCCAGTGCCCCGCCCGCGACCGGCAGCCGGGGCCGTTCCCGGCGCTCGGCGAGGTCCCAGGTGATCACGCCCTCGGTGGTGGCCGCGGCGAGGCCGTCGCCGTCGGGCGTGAAGACCCGCTCCTCGGCGGCGCACAGGAGGCGTGCGGTGGGGCGCGGGATGCCGAGGGCCAGGGGCCGGGCGGTGGCGGTGTCGAGGACGTGCAGCCGGTCGTCGTCGTGGGTGCACCAGGCCAGTCGGCGCCCGGCCGGGCCGGGGACCGCGTTGGGTCCGCCCTGTGAGCCCTGGTCGTAGCGGAGCACCAGCCGCCGCTGGGCCAGGTCCCAGACCTCCAGTTGCGCGTACCGGTCCGCGCCGGGCAGCTCGCGGCGCAGCAGGAGTGTGCGCCCGTCGGCGCCGAACGCCACATCGGTGTCGTTGCCGGTCCGGGTGGTGATGCTGCGGGTGGTGCCCTCGGCGAGGTCGGTGAGCAGCAGTTCCCGGCCGTTCGCGCCCCGGTGGGCGAGGAGCCGCCCGTCGGGTCCGACGCCGAAGACTCCGTCGGTGACCCCCGGCAGGGTCAGCTCCCCGAGCTGCCGCCCGCTCACCACGTCCCACCGCACCACCCGGTCGTCGAACGCCACATAGGTCAGCGTCCGCCCGTCCCGGCTGAGCCAGCTCGGTTCGTTGTCGTAGGGCGAGCCGCCCTCGGGCCGGGTGAAGGCGTCCTCGTCGCTCTGCGCCGCCGCCGACCGCAGCGCCTGCCGGGTCTCGGGCAGATCGGCGGTGTGCCAGGCGGCCAGCGCGAGCCGCATCGCGGCGCGCGGATCGCCGGAGCGCAGGTTCTCGGCGAGCGCGGCGACCCGGCGGGCCTCCGCCTCGTCCTGGCGGCGGTCGCTGACCTCGTTCTGCCGCCAGGCGGTCAGTCCGGCGACGGCAGCCAGGCAGAGCAGGGTGGCGAGGACGGCCAGCAGGGCGCGGGTGCGGCGGGCGGCCCGGGTGGCGGTCCGCCGGGCCCGTTCGTCGGCGGCGGCGCTGGCGGCGAGGAACGCGGCTTCCGGCCCGGTCAGTTCGGCGGGTCCGACGCCGGACGGGGCGCCGAACAGCTCGCGGGCCTCGGCCAGCCGGACACCCCGGTACAGGGCGCCGTCGTCCTGGCCGAGTTCGTGCCATGTCCCGGCGGCCTGGGTGAGCCTGCGGTGGGCGCGCAGCCGTTCGCGGTCCTCGGTGAGCCAGCCGCCGAGCCGGGGCCAGGCGCCGAGCAGCGCCTCATGGGCCAGGTCGACGGTGTCGCCGTCGACGGTCAGCAGCCGGGCCCGCACGAGCCGTTCCAGGACGGCGGCGGTGAGCGGGTCGGCGCCGAGTTCGGCCCGGTCGACGGGGCGGCGGGTGTCGCCGGTGCCGTCGCCCGGGGTGACCAGCCGCAGCAGGAGGCGCCGCAGGGCGGTCCGTTCCGCCGGGCCGAGTGTGGCGTAGAGCGTCTCGGCGGTGTGCGCGACGGCCCCGTCGACCCCGCCGATCGCCTCGTACGCGGCGAGGGTGAGGGTCTTGCCGGTGCGGCGGCGCCAGACCTCGCGCAGCGCGTGGGCCATCAGCGGCAGCCCGCCCGGCTCGCCCTCGACGTCGGCGACGATCCGGGCGGTGAGGGCGCGTTCGACGATCAGCCGCCGGGCCGCGGCGGGCCGCACCACGGCCTCCCGCAGCTGCGCCGGTTCCATGGGCCCGACCAGCAGGGTGGAGTCACGCAGCGCGGCGGCCAGCGGCCCGTGCTCGGCACACCGCCCGTAGAAGTCGGCGCGTACGGCGATCAGGACCCGCAGCCGGTTCGCCGGGTCCAGCGCGGAGAGCAGCAGGGCGACGAACCGTTCCCGTTCCGCCGGGTCCCGGCACAGCGCGAACGTCTCCTCGAACTGGTCGACCACCAGCAGGGTGTCGCCGTCGCCGGGATGCGGGGCGAAGCGCTCGGCGTGGGTACGGGCGGGGTGGGCGCCGGGGGTGACGACCCGGAGGGCGGCGGCGCGGAAGGGGGGCGCCGGTGCCGTGCCGCGCAGGGCCGGGACCAGTCCCGCCCGCAGCAGCGAGGACTTGCCGCTGCCGGACGCCCCGACCACCGCCGTGACCCGGCGCCGGGCGACCAGGGCGAGCAGTTCGCCGACGAGTGCCTCGCGCCCGTGGAAGCGGTCGCCGTCCCCGGTGCCGAAGCGGGCGAGACCCGGGTAGGGGCTGTCGGTGTCGTCGTCGGGGGCCGACACCTCGGCGGACTCGGTGAGGGCGGCCCGCCAGCGCGCGGTCCAGTCGGCGGCGTCCCCGCCGCACGCCGCGACATACGCGAGCAGCACCGGCAGCGTCGGCAGCCGCTCCCCGGCCGCCGCGGCGGACAGGGTGGGTCCTGAGTAGCCCGCGCCCGCCGCCATCGCCCGGTAGGTCGGGGCGCCCGCCTCCTCGCGCAGCTTGCGCAGCTCGAAGGCGAACCTCGGGATCGCGCCCTCGGTCGGATCGAGCGGTTTCTCCTTGCGGCCCATCCCCCGGCCCCCCGTGTGTCGTCGGCCCCTCATCGGCGGCTCACCGGCCGTTCCCACGCTAACAACCCGCCCGTCGCGATTGATCGGCGCTCCCGAAGGGGGCTGCCCATCAACCGTCCGGCGCCTGGACTCGGCATCCGACCCCGTCGACCGCACGCCCAGGAGCCCGCCATCGCCACGCTGCACCACCCCCGCACCAGCACCCCCCGCCCCACCGGCACCCCACCGGGCACCACCCCCCACCGGGTCACCGTCCTCCTCCCGGCCGCGCTCTCCCTCGCCCTCGGCCTGTGGGGCGTCCGGCGCGGCGGCGCCCTGTGGCGGGACGAGGCGGTGACGTACGACATGGCCCACCGTGAGCTGCCGCAGCTGTGGGCGACCCTCGGGAACGCGGACGCCGTGCACGGCCTGTACTACCTGCTGACGCACGCCCTGTTCCGGCTGACCGGCGACGCCGACCCGGTCCTGGTGATGCGGCTGCCGTCGGTGCTGGCGGCGGCCGTCGCCTGCGGCCTGCTGGCCCTGCTGGGCCTGCGCCTGGCGGGCCCGCGCGCGGGCCTGGCGGCCGGCCTGGTCCTCGCCCTGCTCCCCCAGACCCAGCGCTACGCACAGGAGGGCAGGTCGTACACGCTCGTCTGCGCGCTGGTGATCGGAGCGACGTATGTGCTGCTCCGGGCCGTGGAATCGGACACCCGCCGGGTCTGGACCGGATACGCGACGCTGATGCTGCTGGCCTGTCTGCTGCACGAGTTCGCGGTACTGGCCCTTCCGGCACACGCGCTGGCGCTACCCGCCCGGCACCGCCGGACCTGGCTGTGGGCCGCCCTGCCGGTCTGCGCGCTGCTCGCCCCGCTGGCGCTGCTGAGCGTCGGACAGTCGGAGCAGGTGGGATGGATCGGCGGGATCAAGGCGGGCGCGGTGGCGGGCTTCGCCGGGATGTCGGCGGCGGGCCTGGCCTGCGCGATGTGGCTGCGCCGCCAGCACCCGGAGACCACGCGGCCCCTGATCCCCCTCCCCCGACTCGCCCTCCCCCTCTTGACGCTCCCCCCGGCGATCCTCCTCCTCACCTCCCTCGCCAAGCCGCTGTACGTCGACCGGTACGTGCTGTACGCCAACGCGGGCGGGGCCCTGCTGCTGGGCGCGGTCCTGGGCCGGGCCCGCCCCCGGGTGCTGCTGGCGGCGGGGGCGGCCGTCCTCGCCCTCCTCCCGTACTCCCTGCACCTGCGCACCCCGGAGAGCCGTCTCGACGACCTCTCGGCGATCGGGCAGACGCTCCGCGCGGCCGGGCAGGACGCCGACGGGATCGTCTATCTCCCCGGCCGCCGCCGCGTCTGGACCCTGGCCGACCCGTCCTCCGTGGCCACCCTCCAGGACCTGGCCCTGGCGGAGTCCCCGTCCGCCTCGCACACCCTCTACGGCACGGAGACGGACCCGGACACGATCCGCGCCCGCATGGTCGCGACCCCCCGCATCCTCGCCGTGACCGACCCCCCGGACCAGCCCCAGGACCAAACCCCAACAGAACACATCAAACGCACCACCTTGGCAACGTCATTCGAACGCTGCGCCGAGTGGGACCTACGGGGCGCACGGGTAGAGCTGTACGCCCACCGGGGCAAATGCTGAAGCAGAGCCGGCGCCGGGCCCTCCAGAGCCGGCGCCGGGCCCTCCAGGGACGGGGCCCCAGCCCCCCAGGGGCGCGGGGAACCGCGCACGGCAGGTGAACCCACGGCACACATCCAACTCCGCCCCACCAATGTCAGGGGCGCGGGGAACCGCGCACGACCAGGAATCCCACGGCACACATCGAACCCCGCCCCACCATCACCCCCAGGGGCGCGGGGAACCGCGCACGGCACAAGAACCCACGGCACACATCAAACCCACCGCACCCCCACCACCCCGCCCCTACAACACCCGCGTCGCCGTATACACCGTCTGAGCCGCCAGCACGAACACATCCGCCCGCCGATGAACACTCGCCGGATCCTCAGGGTCCAACAACCGATCCAACGTCTCCCGATCCGTCCGATCGAGCCGCTCGGCAAGCCCCTCCCGCAACCGCCCGAGCGCCGCGGCGACATAGGCCCGCCCCCGCTCCGGCACAGGCGCGGGCAGATCCAGCAGAAAACTCCGAGTCCCCGTCGGCTTCAACCCCGCCGCGGTCAGCAACGCGGGCCAGTCCTCGACCTCCGTCACCACCCCGTCCAACGCGGAGCGCATCGCGGTGAACTGCTCCTCGTGCAGCGCGTCAAGCCGGGCCTGGAGTCCCGCCCGCCCGATGCCCAGCTCACGGGGGAGGAAGCGGATCGGCAACCCGCCCTCCATCAGCGCGAGCGTCCCCCCGGGCGCGAGCCGCGCGGCGAACGCGGCGAGCGCCGCCCGCTGGTCCCCGAGATGGTGCAGGCTACGGCTGGCCCAGAGCAGATCGACCGGATAGTCGAGGTCGCCGAGAACGTCCGGGAGGTCCCCGGTGAGCGTGCCGAACCGGTCGGCGACCCCCAGCCGGGCCGCCCGCGCAGCCGCCCGCTCCAGCAGCGGCCCGGCGCTGTCGACGGCGACCACGCGGGCGCCGGGGAACGTCTCGGCGAACAGACAGGCCACGACACCCGGTCCGCTGCCCGCGTCGACGATCAGCCCCGGCGCGGTCTGCCGCTTGCCCAGCCAGGCCACCGCCCGCTCGTTGAGGGGCGCGAACAGCTCGGCCTGCGCCTCCAGGAGCGGAGCCATCGCACTCCAGTCGATGTCACCGTGATCATGCCCATGCCCATACCCATGCCCCTGCCCATCACCGTGACCGTGCTCGCCGTGACCCATCGCTTCCGTCTCCTCGCCTCGGGGTCCCGTCAGCGTGCCCCCCGCTCCCCGGACAAGCAAATACCCTTGCCGAACCGGCAAACCCCGGCCTCCTACCCCCGCCGGAACGCGCGGAGCGTGAACCACGGGTCCGGCCGGTCCCGGTCCTGGTCCGGCAGCGCGGCGAGCCGCTCGGCGTAGCCGTCGGCCCGTGGGTCGCCCGGCGGCAGGGTCATGAACCAGCCGCGCCGCAGATCGGTGACCGCCCGCCGCGGACTGCGCCCCTGGCCGCGCCCGGCGAACCGGGTCCCGCCCGCCGGGACCAGCCCCCGCGCGGCGGCGTGCCGGGCCACCGCGTCGGCGGTGTCATGGGCCGGGGTGGGCGGCCGGGTCGCGAGGACGGCGTCGATGTCACTGCCCACGTTGTGCGCGGCGGCCTTGTCGACGGTGGTGACGTACACCCCGCCGGGCCGCAGCACCCGGGCGCACTCGGCGACGACGGCGGCGACGTCCGCCGGACCGGCCAGCAGATGCAGCAGCCACACACTGCTCACCGCGTCGAACGTCCCGTCCCGGAACGGCAGTCGCCGGCTGTCCGCGAGGACCACCGCGCCGGGCAGCCGGTCCGCGGCGTGCCGGGCCATCTCGGGAGTGAGGTCGGCGCCGGTCACCCGGGTCGCGGGCCGCGCGGCGGCCAGCCGCCGGGTGACGATCCCGGTGCCGCAGCCCACGTCGAGCAGTCGGCGCGCGTCCGGCGGCACCAGGCTCAGTACGCCCTCGGCAGCCGCCTCGGCCCGGGGCTCCCCGCCGCGCAGCGCGTCGTACCGGGCGGCCTCGCGCCGGTAGTCGAGCACGGCGGGCTCACTCGGCGCCGTGCGCGGGGGCCAGTGCCTCGACCCGCTCGGCCAGCTCGAAGTCCTTGCCGGTGAGCGCGCCGCCCGCGCTGTGGGTGTGCACCGAAAGGGCCACCGTGTTGTAGCCGAGGGTGAGGTCGGAGTGGTGGTTCAGCTCCTCCTGCACCTGGGCGATGTGCACCACCAGCGCGGTGGCGGCGAGATGCGAGGCGAGCCGGTAGATGCGGCCGATGCGGTCGCCGTCCCGGGTCCAGCCGGGCAGTGCCGCGAGCCGGGCCGTGACGTCCTGCGATGACAGCGCTTCGGCGCCCATGAGCGAACTCCCTCCATGGAAGGGCCCTCGTGGACGGGCCCCGTGGAAGGGCCCTGGTGGACAGAGCCCGTGGACGGCCCCCAGGGCAAGGCTCCCGTGGAAGGCCCTCCACTTCAGCGTGCCACAGCACCCGGACGGCGGCTCGGGCCCCGCCGACGCAGTACGGCGCTTACTCACTCGTCCCCGCCCGCCCCCTCGGCTACCGTCGGGGTCATGACCACGCACCCCGTCTCCCCGACCGACACCGCCGCAGGCCGGGGCGTCGGTCCGCTGCTGCGGGCCTGGCGGGAGGAGCGGCGGGTGAGCCAGTTGGAGCTGGCGCTGCGGGCGGATTCGTCGGCCCGGCACATCAGCTTCATCGAGACGGGGCGCTCCCGGCCGAGCGAGGAGATGGTGCTGCGGCTGGCGGAGCACCTGGAGGTGCCGGTGCGGGAGCGCAACGCGCTGCTGCTGGCCGCCGGTTACGCCCCCCGGTTCGCCGAGACCCCGCTGGACGACCCGGCGATGGGCCCGCTGCGGGAGGGCATCGAGCGGCTGATCCAGGGCTTCGAGCCATATCCGGCGCTGGTGGTGGACGCCCACTACACGGTGGTGGCGGCCAACCGGGGCATCGCGATGATCCTGGACGGGCTGCCGGAGCATCTGCTGACCCCGCCGGTGAACGCCGTACGGATCACGCTGCACCCGGAGGGGCTCGCCCCGCGCATCCGCAATCTGCCGGAGTGGCGGGGGCATCTGCTGCACCAGATGGAGGGCCAGATCGCGCTGCGCCGCTCCCGGGCGCTGCGCGAGCTGTACGACGAGGTCGCCGCCTACCCGGTGCCGGAGCGCCCGCCCGGCGCGGAGCCGGAACCGGCCGTGCCGTACATCGCGCTGCCGATGCTGCTGGAGCACGACGGGCATCTGCTGTCGTTCGTGTCGTCGATCTCGACGTTCAACACGCCGATGGATGTGACGGTCGCCGAGCTGGCCATCGAGACGCTGCTCCCGGCCGACCCGGCGACGGTCAAGTACCTTCACTCGCTGCTGGCCTGACGGTTGCGCAGCGCCGCCCACTGGAGCGCGGCGAAACCGCCCACGGTGAGCGCCTGGAGCACGGTCCACACGGCACCGGCGGTGCTCGGGCTCAGCCACAGCACCAGCGCGATGAGGCTGAGCGCGGTCCAGGCGAGATTGACCTCCACCACGGCCCGCACGCCCAGGGCCGCCGGGCGGGCCCGGCCCGCGACGACCCCTACGGCGACGCCGTACGCCGTCAGGATCGCGCCAAGGGTGAGCAGCAGCCCGGAGTCGACTCCGAGGAACCGGCCGAGGGGTCCTGAGGCGGCCAGATAGGCGACGCCGTTGGTCCCGGTGACCACCGCGTCCAGGGCGAGGAAGCGGCGCAGCACGGCGTTCGGCTCGGAGGTGCGGGCGAGTGCGGCGAGCGTGGTGGCGGACATGGCTGGTCACCCTTCGTCGAGGTGGAGGCGCCGGAACTGCGGCGGGAGGCCCGGGTGCCGGAGCGGAGTGCGCCGCCCCGGAACCCGGTGCCCCTACGATCTCCCGCCCCCTGGCGGGGGTCGATTACGCGTGAGGTAATGGGCGGGTGTGGGGAAGGTCAACAGCCGTTACAGCACGCTCCATTGATTCGTACAGGGTGGCGAGCATCTCCCGTCACACGGGTGATTCGGCCACCGGGACATGACACACTGCTCAGGTTCTTTCGGCGCGTAGGGGAGGCGTGGCGTGAGTGAGCGGCGGCCCGCGCCGACCGTCGGCCAGGTGGTGCTCGGCAAGCGGCTTCAGGAACTGCGGGAGGCGGCCGGTCTGCGGCGTGAGCAGGCGGCCCGGGTCCTTCGGGTGGCCCCGGCGACCGTACGCCGGATGGAGATGGCCGAGGTGTCGCTGAAGATCCCGTACGTGCAGGTGCTGCTGGAGACGTACGGGGTGCCCGGGGACGAGGCCGGGGCGTTCGTGACGCTGGCCGAGGAGGCGAACGAGCCGGGCTGGTGGCAGCGGTTCCACGATGTGCTGCCGGACTGGTTCAGCCTGTATGTCTCGCTGGAGGGCGCGGCCGGGATGATCCGCTCCTACGAGCCGCATTTCGTGCCGGGGCTGCTCCAGACCGAGGACTACGCGCGGGCCGTGCTGGAGGCGGGCACGATAGGGCAGGACGGTCCGGAGACCGTGGAGCGCCATGTGTCGCTGCGGATGACCCGGCAGAAGCTGCTCCAGGACCCGAATCCGCCCCGGCTGTGGGTGATCATGGACGAGACGGTGCTGGTGCGCCCGGTGTCCGAGCACGCCTCGGTGATGCGGGAGCAGTTGGAGCGGCTGCTGGAGTTCGCCGACTCGGGGCGGGTCACGCTCCAGGTCGCCGAGTTCGCGGCGGGCCCGCACCCGGGGACGTACGCCCCGTTCTCGCTGTTCCGGTTCACCGAGCCGGAGCTGCCGGACATGGTGTTCACGGAGTATCTGACGGGTGCGCTGTACCTGGACTCGCGGGAGGAGGTCTCGGCGCATCTGGAGGTGCTGGACCATCTGACCGCGCACGCGGCGTCGGTGCAGCGGACCAAGGACATCCTGCGCGAGTACCGCGACCGCCAGTAACTACCTCCGCCCCGCTTCTCCACGGCCCCCGGGCTGACCCGTACGGGCCCCGTGGACGGGTGCTCACCCCAGCTCGCCCCTAGGTTCAAAACCACTGGCGAGTGAGGGAGCTGCCGTGACCGACACCCGGGTACCGCCCACCGAGCCGGACGCGGCGCTGCTGCGGCTCGGCCGCTACTTCCGGCCCGGCACGCCCGCTCCCGATCTGCACAGCATCGGTCTGGCCGGGGGCCGGGAGGCGGACGCGTTCTACCGGGACCGGTGGAGCCACGACAAGGTGGTGAACTCCACCCACGGGGTGAACTGCACGGGCTCCTGCCGCTGGAAGGTGTACGTCAAGGACGGGATCATCACCTGGGAGACACAGCAGACGGACTACCCGAGTGTGGGCCCGGACCGCCCCGAGTACGAGCCGCGCGGCTGTCCGCGCGGGGCCGCGTTCTCCTGGTACACCTACTCCCCCACCCGGGTCCGCTATCCCTACGTCCGAGGTGTCCTGCTGGAGCTGTACCGGGAGGCGAAGGAGCGCCTCGGTGACCCGGTGCTGGCCTGGGCGGACCTCCAGTCCGACCCGGAGCGCCGGGCGCGCTACCAGCGGGCGCGCGGCAAGGGCGGGCTGGTGCGGGCCACCTGGGAGGAGGCGGTGGAGATCGTGGCCGCCGCCCATGTCCACACCATCAAGACGTACGGCCCGGACCGGATTGCCGGATTCTCCCCGATCCCGGCGATGTCGATCGTGTCGCACGCGGCGGGCGCCCGCTTCCACTCCCTGATCGGCGCCCCGATGCTGTCGTTCTACGACTGGTACGCGGATCTGCCGGTCGCCTCGCCGCAGGTGTTCGGCGACCAGACGGACGTACCGGAGTCGGGCGACTGGTGGGACGCGGCCTATCTGATCATGTGGGGCTCGAACGTCCCGGTGACCCGTACCCCGGACGCGCACTGGATGGCGGAGGCCCGCTACCGGGGCCAGAAGGTCGTGGTGGTCGCCCCGGACTACGCGGACAACGCCAAGTTCGCCGACGAGTGGCTGCATCCGCACCCCGGCACGGACGGGGCGCTGGCCCTGGCGATGGGGCATGTGGTGCTGAAGGAGTTCTTCGTCGACCGCGAGACCCCGTTCTTCCGCGAGTACGTCCGCCGGTACACCGATCTGCCGTTCCTGGTGACGCTCCGGGAGAAGGACGGGGCGTACGTCCCGGGGAAGTTCCTGCGCGCCGCCGACCTCGGGGACCGGGAGGAGGGCGCGGAGTGGAAGACATGTGTCTACGACACCGTCACCGGCCGCCCCCAGGTGCCCGGCGGCTCGCTGGGCTTCCGCTGGACCCAGTCCGGTGAGGGCCGCTGGAACCTGGACCTGGGCGCACTCGTCCCCCAGCTCAGCCTGTACGCGGAGGGCGACGGCACCGAGGTGCTGCTGCCCCGCTTCGACCTCGGCCAGGGCGAGGGCGGGGTACTGCGCCGGGGCGTCCCGGCACTGCGGCTGCCCGGCGGCGAGCTGGTCACCACGGTCTACGATCTGCTGCTCGCCCAGTACGGGGTCTCCCGTCCGGGACTGCCGGGCGACTGGCCACAGTCGTACGAGGACGCGGACGCGCCGGGTACCCCGGCGTGGCAGCAGACGCACACCTCCGTCCCGGCCGCGCGGTGTGTGCGGATCGCGCGGGAGTTCGCGCGGACCGCCGAGCGGTCCAAGGGCCGCTGCATGATCCTGATGGGCGCCGGGACCAACCACTGGTTCCACTCCGAGACCATCTACCGGGCGTTTCTGGCGCTGCTCCAGCTGACCGGCTGCCAGGGCCGCAACGGCGGCGGCTGGGCGCACTACGTGGGGCAGGAGAAGTGCCGTCCGTTCGCGGGCTGGGCGACGCTGGCGGCGGCCTCGGACTGGTCGCGTCCGCCGCGCCAGATGATCGGCTCCGCGTACTGGTTCCTCCATACCGACCAGTGGCGCTACGACCGGTTCCGGGCGGATGTGCTGGCCTCGCCGGTCGGGGAGGGCCGGTTCGCGGGGATGACCGGCGCGGACTGTCTGGCGCTGTCGGCGCGGGCGGGCTGGATGCCGTCGTATCCGACGTTCGACCGCAGTCCGCTGGAGCTGGGCGAGGCGTTCGGCGACCCGGTGGCGAAGGCGGTGGCCGAGCTGCGCGCCGGGACCCTGCGGTTCGCCTGCGAGGACCCGGACGCGCCGGAGAACTGGCCGCGCATCCTGACGCTGTGGCGGGCCAATCTGCTGGGGTCGTCGGCGAAGGGCGCCGAGTACTTCACCCGGCATCTGCTGGGCACCCACTCCTCACTGAACGCCGAGGAGGCCGCCCCCGAGGAGCGTCCGCGCGATGTGGTGTGGCGGGACGAGGCTCCCGAGGGCAAGCTCGATCTGCTGCTGTCGCTGGACTTCCGCCAGACCTCCTCCACCCTGCTCTCCGATGTCGTACTGCCCGCCGCGACCTGGTACGAGAAGCACGATCTGTCCTCCACGGACATGCATCCCTTCGTGCACGCCTTCACTCCGGCCGTGGACCCGCCCTGGCAGGCCCGTACCGACTTCGACGCGTTCAAGGCGCTCGCGGAGCGGCTGAGCGAGCTGGCCGCCGGTCATCTCGGGGTCCGCAAGGACCTGGTGGCGGCCCCGCTCCAGCACGACACCCCGGGCGAGACCGCCCAGCCCGGCGGGGTGGTACGGGACTGGAAGCGCGGCGAGTGCGACCCCGTGCCCGGCAGGACCCTGCCGAACCTGGTGGTGGTGGAGCGGGACTACACGGCGATCGGCGCCAAGTTCAGCGCGCTGGGCCCGCTGGTGGAGGAGCTGGGGCTGCCCGTGAAGGGCATCGCCTTCCACCCGGACGAGGAGGTGGCGTGGCTGCGGGAGCAGAACGGCACCGGGTTCCAGGGGCGTCCGGCGCTGGACACCGCCGTCAAGGCGTGCGACGCGGTCCTCGCGCTGTCCGGCACCACCAACGGACGGCTCGCCGCGCAGGGCTTCCACGCCCTTGAGGCCCGGACCGGGAAGCCGATGGCGCAGCTCGCCGCCGAGCACGAGGGCCGGCGGATCACGTATGCCGACACCCAGGCGGCGCCGGTGCCGGTGATCACCTCGCCGGAGTGGTCCGGCAGTGAGTCCGGGGGCCGCCGGTACACGGCGTTCACCCAGAACACCGAGCAGCTCAAGCCGTGGCACACGCTCACCGGGCGGCAGCAGTTCTTCCTGGACCACGACTGGATGCACGAACTGGGCGAGGGGCTGCCGGTGTACCGGCCGCCGCTGGACATGCACCGGCTGTTCGGCGAACCCCGGCTCGGCCCGGACGGACAGCGGGAGGTGACGGTCCGCTATCTCACCCCGCACAACAAGTGGTCGATCCACTCCGAGTACCAGGACAACCTTTTCATGCTGGCGCTGTCCCGGGGCGGCCAGAACATCTGGATGTCCCCGCAGGACGCCGACGCGATCGGGGTCGCGGACGACGACTGGATCGAGGCGGTCAACCGCAACGGGGTGGTGGTGGCCCGCGCGGTCGTCTCGCACCGGATGCCGGCCGGGACGGTGTACATGCATCACGCGCAGGAACGCACGGTCGCCGTCCCGAAGACCGAGACGACCGGGATGCGCGGCGGTATCCACAACTCCCTGACCCGGCTGGTCCTCAAGCCGACCCATCTGATCGGCGGCTACGCCCAGCTCTCCTGGGCGTTCAACTACCTGGGCCCGACGGGCAGCCAGCGCGACGAGGTCACGGTGATCCGCCGCCGGGCCCAGGAGGTCGAGTACTGATGCGTCCCATGGCCCAGATCGCGATGGTGATGAACCTCGACAAGTGCATCGGCTGCCACACCTGCTCGGTCACCTGCAAACAGGCGTGGACCAACCGCCGGGGCATGGAGTACGTCTGGTTCAACAATGTGGAGACCCGCCCCGGGCAGGGCTATCCCCGCCGCTACGAGGACCAGGAGCGGTGGCGCGGCGGCTGGGAGCTGAACCGCCGGGGCGCGCTGAAACTCAAGGCGGGCGGCCGGTTCCGCAAGCTCGCCGGGATCTTCTCCAACCCCCGGCTGCCGGAGATCAAGGACTACTACGAGCCCTGGACCTACGAGTACCGCAATCTCACCGACGCCCCGCTCGGCGACGACTACCCGGTGGCCCGCCCGGTCTCCCAGCTCGACGGCAAGCCGATGAAGATCGGCTGGTCCGCCAACTGGGACGACAATCTCGCGGGCGCCCCCGCCTACGGCGATCTCGACCCGATGGTGGAGCGGACCCGGCAGCAGGTCTCCGACAAGATCCGCTTCGAGTTCGAGCAGACCTTCATGTTCTACCTCCCCCGGATCTGCGAGCACTGTCTCAACCCGTCCTGTGTGGCCTCCTGTCCGTCCGGCGCCATGTACAAGCGCGCGGAGGACGGCATCGTCCTGGTCGACCAGGACGGCTGCCGGGGCTGGCGGATGTGTGTGACGGGCTGCCCGTACAAGAAGGTCTACTTCAACCATCGCACCGGCAAGGCCGAGAAGTGCACGCTGTGCTACCCGCGTATCGAGGTCGGGCTGCCGACGGTCTGCTCGGAGACCTGCGTGGGCCGGCTGCGCTATCTCGGCGTGGTCCTCTACGACGCCGACAAGGTGACGGCGGCGGCGTCCGTCCCCGACGAGAAGGACCTGTACGAGGCCCAGCTCGGGGTCTTCCTCGACCCGCACGACCCTGAGGTGCGGCGGGCGGCGGAGGAGGCGGGCATCCCGCACGACTGGATCGAGGCGGCCCGCCGCTCCCCCGTACACACCCTGATCAGCGAGTTCAGGGTCGCCCTGCCACTGCACCCGGAGTACCGCACGCTGCCCATGGTCTGGTACATCCCGCCGCTGTCCCCGGTGGTGGAGGCGCTGTCCGGCACCGGCCACGACGGGGAGGACCTGGACAACCTGTTCGGCGCGATCGACACCCTGCGCATCCCCCTGGAGTATCTGGCGGAGCTGTTCACCGCCGGGGACACCGCCCCCGTCCGCGCCGCCCTCGACAAGCTCGCCGCGATGCGCGCCCATATGCGGGCGGTCAATCTGGACGACGCCCCGGACCCGTCGATCGCGGCGGCCGTCGGCATGGACCCGGACGCCGTCGAGCGGATGTACCGGCTGCTGGCCATCGCCAAGTACGACGAGCGGTACGTGATCCCGACCGCCGCCGTCGGCGACGCCCGCCGCCTGGAGGAGTCCGCGCTGCCCGGCGGATGCAGCCTCGACTACGAGGGCGGCCCCGGCATGGGCGCCGACGGGCCGTTCGGCCAGGACTCCGGCCGCAAGCTGCTGCCCCTGATGCCGGTGGAGAACTTCCACGCCCTGCGCCACCGCCAGACCACCGACGCCGACGACGCCGACGCCGACCCGCGGGAGTCCTGATGCCCTCGGACGCCACGCTGTACCAGGCCGCCGCGCTCTGCCTCACCTACCCCGACGACGACTTCCGGGCCCGGCTGCCGCTGCTGCGCGAGGCGGCCCCGCAACTGCGGGAGTTCGTGGACCACGCGGCCGTCACGCCCGCCGGGGAACTGGCCGCGCACTACGTCCAGGTCTTCGACTTCAAGAACCGGCACAGTCTGTATCTGAGCTGGTGGCAGGACGGCGACACCCGGCGGCGCGGCATGTCCCTGGTCCGCTTCAAGGAGGTCTACCGCGCCCACGGCCTGGAACTGACCGGCGAGGAACTGCCCGACTTCCTCCCGGCGGTCCTGGAGTTCACCGCCCGCACCGGCCGCACCGACCTCCTGGTCGAACACCGGCCCGCGCTGGACCAGCTCCGCACCCGCCTCACCGCCTTCGGCACTCCGTACGCCCGTGTCCTGGACGCCGTGTGCGCGGCCCTGCCGACCAGCACCCGCACCGGAGCCCGCCCATGACCGTCCTGCTCTGGGGCGTCCTGCCCTACGTCGCCGCCGCCCTCCTGATCGCGGGCCTGATCTGGCGCTACCGCTACGACAAGTACGGCTGGACCAGCCGCTCGTCCCAGATCTACGAGTCCCGGCTCCTGAACATCGCCTCCCCGCTCTTCCACTACGGTCTCCTCTTCGTCCTCGCCGGCCATCTGATCGGCCTGTTCATCCCGGCGTCCTGGACGACCGCCCTCGGCATCAGCGAGCACGGCTACCACCTGATCTCCCTGATCCCCGGCACCATCGCGGGCTCCCTCGCGGTCGCCGGCATCGCCCTGCTCCTGTACCGCCGCCGCACCAAGGCACCGGTCTTCCGCGCCACCACCAGGAACGACAAGCTCATGTACGCGGTCCTGCTGGCCGCGATCATCATGGGCATGGTCGCCAAACTCACCCACGCGTCCGGCGACGGCTACGACTACCGCGCCACGATCGCCCCCTGGGCCCGCTCCCTGTTCACCCTCCAACCCGCCACGACCCTCATGACCAGCGTCCCGACCCTCTACCAGGTCCACGCGGTCATCGGCCTCCTCCTGATCGCCCTGATCCCGTACACCAGACTGGTCCACATGTTCAGCGCCCCGATCGGCTACGTGTTCCGCCCGTATGTGGTGTACAGAACCCGAGACCCGAAGCAACTGGCGTCCCGCTCACAACGCCGAGGCTGGGAAACCCCTTAGGGGCGCTGGGGATACCCCCTCTGGAGGAGGAACTACGCGGCTAGCCCCCCACGACCCGCACCCGCCCCACTCCCTCCGCCCCAAAAAACAGCAATGCCGCACCCCCAGCAAACAAGGGATGCGGCACGCAACCTACGCTGCGAAAGACCTCACGCCAGCTTCGCCGACAGCGTGATCGTCGTCCCCGCCAGCGCCTGGCTGACAGGACAGTTCGCCTTGGCATTCTCCGCCGCCGCGACGAACGCCTCCTCATCGATCCCCGGCACCTTACCGGCGACGGTGAGATGAATCCCGGTGATCCCCGTACCCGGCTGGAACGTGACGTCCGCCGAGGTGGTGAGCCGGGTGGGAGGCGTCCCCGCCCCGGCCAGACCGTGCGAGAGCGCCATGGAGAAGCAGCTGGAGTGCGCGGCGGCGATCAGCTCCTCCGGGCTGGTCTTGCCGTTCGCCGCCTCGGCGCGCGACGGCCACGACACCGGGTACTCGCCGATGCCGGAGGAGTCGAAGGTGACGACGCCGCTGCCGGCGAGGAGGTTGCCGTCCCAGACGGTGTGTGCGGAGCGCGTGGTGGCCACGGTGTTTCCTTTCGCGATACGACTCGCAGACGGGCTGCGTTACTGCGGGCGGTCCGCCCGACCGGCGTACCGCGCCCCCTATCCGATCACATTCCGGCTCACCGCACGCGAAACACCGGCCCTCGGGCGGTGAACGGCAGCCGGGCACCTTGAGGGATCAGATAGGCGTGCTCGCGCCGCACCCGCAGCACATCGCACCAGCCGTCGGTGATGACCAGCACCGGAGCCGTGGCCGGGAAGTCGTCGGCGCGATGCAGGAGATCGATGCCGGGCTGGAGGACCGTGCCCCCGCGACCGCGCACCTTCACCCGTCCGGCGATCTCCGTGACGGGCAGATACCCGGCGTCGTGCGGGGCCGCGTCGCAGAACACGACCCGGGCGGCCGGGACGTCCCGCGCGGCGGCGTAGGAGGCGATGGCGCCGAGCGCCTTGCCGAGCAGGGTGCGGTCCATGGAGCCGGAGGTGTCCAGGACCACACCGAAGGTGCAGCGCGCGATCTCCTCGGGCGGGAAGTACCGTCCGGCGCGCGGGATGTCGGGGGTCGCGGACTGGCGGCGGGAGGGCCGGGCGTAGGAGCGGACCGGCTCGGGGCGGGGCACGAACTCGTCGAACCAGCGGGCGAGCCGGGCGTCCCAGGGCAGCGGGGGCTGGCTGAGCGCCCGGATCTCCTCGATCAGCCCGCCGGGCAGATACCCGCGCTCCTGGCTGCCGTGGAGTTCGAGCCCGTGGGTGAGGCCGCGCCGGTAGAACTCGTCCAGGTCGACATAGGCGCCGGGGGCGCCCAGCGGACCGCCGAGGATGTCGCCGACGCCCTTGCCGCGCAGGGTGGACAGCCGCCGCATCCGGCGCAGGTCCCCGGCGATCCGGTCGTAGACCTCCTCGGCGGACAGCCCGGTCAGCGCGGGGTCGTGCAGCAGGCCCTCGGGCATGGCGCCGACCTGCATCTCGGCGAGCCAGCCGTTGATGACATAGTCGGCGGCCACATTGAAGAGATACGGGTCGCGGGTGCCGCAGCGGTCGCCGTGGCGCAGGGCGGCGTGCAGCATCTCGTGGGCGAGGACGAACCGCCACTCCTCGTCGTCCAGGTGCCGGTGCGGATTGACGTAGATCTCCCCGGCCTCGGCGTTGACGGCGGCGACGGAGATGCCGTGGGCGCGGGCGAGTTCGGGGTCGGCGATCAGTTTGATGCCGGAGGCGATGCCACCGAGCAGCGGGTAGGAGGAGACGAACCAGCTGAGGGCGCGCTCCCAGGGGCGGCGCGGGGCGAGGTCGCCGTCCAGGCTGTCGCGGCGGCCTCCGGCGAGGTCCAGGGTGGCGGACATGGTGCGGGTGAGGGCGTCGGCGAAGGCGAGCTGCCAGTCCGGCGGCTGGTGTCCGTACCAGCCGTTCCAGGGGACCAGCAGCAGGTCCGGTTCGGTACCGGCGGTGCCCAGCCGGGCGTACGCCGCCGGGGGGCCGTCGCGGCGCCAGCGGGCGGCGAGGCGCTCCTCGTCGCCGTCGGGGTAACTGCCGGGCAGTTCCTCGGGGGTGCGGCCGACCGGGAAGGTGAGCAGGAAGCGATTGACGACGGCGCAGCGGGCGGCGAGGTTGGCCCGGTCGGGCTGCTCGCGCGGCCCCCTGTCGGCGGGGACATGCCCGAAGCCGAGGTGGATGGCGGCGTGCGCGATCGCCCAGGCCCAGTCGCGGGGGTCGGCGAGCCGGTCGGGGTGGGAGTGCAGCACGCCCTCGGAGTCGACACGGACCAGGCCCTCGCGCGGGGCCAGTTCGCACTGCTCGGTACGGCAGGTGCTGAAGTCGAGGGCCTTGAGCGCGGGGTTGGCCGTCACCAGCCGCATCCCCGCGGCGAACGCCTCGCCCGCGATCTCCCGTCTGCGCTGCCCGGCGGTGCGGGCCCGGCTCACTTGCGGGCCTCCACCAGCCGGGGCATGTCCCGGGCGGCCTCGATCAGGAACCAGGACGGCAGCACCGGGTTGCCGTCGGGGTCGGCGGCGATGACGGTCTGGGCGACCTCGACGGAGATCTCGGCGAGCTGCACCAGCAGCGACTTGGCGCGGTGCGCGGTCTGCCGCCCGGCCGCCGACATGTGCTCCTTGCTGACCGGCAGTTCCTTGACGAGGCGGCCACGGAACGAGTCGGCGAGGTAGTACAGCAGATCGCGGTCCTGGATCCGGTGCGGCCAGCGGGCGTCGCCCCGGACGATCGCCTCGATCCCGAACCGGCTGCGCACGACCTTGACATAGCCGCAGAACGCGCCGGCGTGGGCCGGGGTGAGCATCCCGTGGGCGAGCACGGCGAGGGTCTCCTCGTCCAGGTCGGGGCCGAAGGAGTGCAGGGCGTCGGAGAGCATGTGCCAGGAGCGGGGCGTGGAGAACGGCTCCTCGGTCTTGGGCGGCCGGGACCACAGATGGTCGGGCCGGTCGGTGAGATGGTCCTGCACCCAGGGGTGGATGCCGTTGCCCGCCGCCCAGCGCAGCCAGTCCTTCGGGGAGACCTCCAGGTGGACATGGGCGAGCCGGTTGACCAGGGCGGAGGCGATGGGGCGGGCCAGCGCGTTGTCGGTGGCGCGGTTCCCGGCGCCGATCACCAGGGAACCGGCGGGCAGTTCGTAGTCACCGATGCGGCGGTCAAGGATCAGCGAGTAGAACGCCTTCTGGACGTCCGGCGTGGCCGCGTTCAGCTCGTCCAGGAAGAGGCAGTACGGCTCGTCGCGGGCGATGGTGGCGGGCGGGCAGAACACCGAGCGGCCGTCGCGGATCTGCGGCACGCCGATCAGGTCCTCCGGGGCGAGCTGGGTGCCGAGCAGGCTCACACACTCCAGGCCCAGGGACTGGGCGAACTCCCGTACCAGGGAGGACTTCCCGATGCCGGGCGCGCCCCACAGGAACACCGGCCGCACGGTCGCGAGACCGAGCAGGAGTTCGGGTATCCGGGCGGGCGTGACGGAGACGGCGGCCTGCAAGAAGGGGCTCCTGGAGGGATCGGGGCGAGCGACTGGGGGGTGGGTGGACGCGGACGTCGGCGCGCGGAAGGCGCGGTGCGAGGTGCTTCGCGGTGTGATCAGTGTGCGTGGAGCGAGGGCGCCCGCGCACCCTGATTTACGGGGCGGCGGCGGAGGCGGGTCCAGGGGGCCGGTCCGCGAAACGGGCGCATGGGACCGGTGTTCGGGAGCGGGCCCCTGGGACGGGTCTACGGGGCGGCGACCGGCTCCGTGCCGTCGGTGTCCCCGGCCTCCTCGGCACCGGCGATCCCCGCCGTGAGCGGCACCTGCGGCCCATGGCACTCGCGCAGCCAGCGCCGCAGCACCCGGTGCACCCGCTCCGCGCCCACCAGGTCGCCCCCGCCCGCGACCGGCTCGGACAGCGCGAGCGGGGACAGCAGGAACGGCTTGCCCTGGCAGCCGCCGAGCCCGCCATGGGACCCGATCTGCTCCTCGAACGCCAGCACCTCCCCGTCGGCCGGGTCGTGGAAGGAGTTGACCATGATGTCGGCGGTGTGCGGGAAGGAATGCGTGCGCCGTACGGCGTCGGCGGCGCCCCTGCCGAACGGGGCGAGCGGTCCGCGCGCCCCGTCGGCCAGCTCCGCGACCGGGATCTGGGCCCCGTAGGCGCCCAGCACCACACCCCCGTGCTCGGCGCTGCGCACCAGCAGGAAGCCGACGCCGGGATGGTTGGCGAGGGTCGGCAGCAGCGCCGGGTGGCGGGCGTCGATCTCCTCCTTGGTCATCCGGTGCGGGACGTCCGGGAAGGAGACCAGCCCGAGGTTGCCGGAGGCGAGCACGATCGGCTCGGAGCGGCGGGACGGGCGGTGGTGCTCGCCGCCCTCCTCCACGGGGCGGCGCAGCGCGGCCCGTACGGCGGTGCGGGCCTCGGCGCCGCTGCGGGTGCGCCCGGCCCGGCGCGGCACGGGCAGCCCGCACCCGGCCCGCACCAGATCGCCGAGGGTGAGCCCGTAGCGGGCGCGGAAGGTCTCACCGGGGCTCTGCCCATGGTCGGACAGCACCACGATCCGGTACGGGCGCGGCGCGTGCTCGGCGCACTTCTCGATCAGCGCGAGCGAGCGGTCGAGCCGGGCGAGCACCTTCTCGGCGTCCCGGCTGTGCGGTCCGGAGTGGTGCGCCACCTCGTCGTAGGCCACGAGGTCCGCGTAGACGGCGGTGCGTCCGGCGAGGATGTCGCCCATCACGGCGGCCACCACGACATCGCGTTCGACGACGGTGGCGAAGGCGCGGATCAGGGGGTAGAGGCCGCCGCGCGAGACCCGGGGGCGGTCCTTGCGCAGCCGGGCCCGGGTGGACTGGCCGATCTCCCGGCCGACCTCGGCGCCGAAGGACAGCGCGGTGCGTACGGCGTTGGCGGGGTCGGAGAAGTAGGCGAAGTAGCCGGAGCGGGAGCGGTGCTCGCGGCTGCGGCGCCGGGCGGCGATGGACAGCACCAGGGCCTGTTCGTCGGCGCCGCCGCTGAAGAGGTTGCCCCGGCTGGCGCCGTCGGCGGTGAGCAGCCCGCCGTCGCCGGTGCGCTCGACGGCCCGGCGCTGGAGGGCGGCGGCGCTGGTCGGCCGGTTGCAGACCATGATTTCGCGCTGGTCCTTCTCGTACCAGCGGAAGGCGGGCACGTCGAAGGTGCTGCCGTGCAGGATGCCGAGCTGGCTGGCGCCGGTCTGGCTGGACCAGTCGGTGCGCCAGGGGGTGAGCCGGTGGGTGGCGGCGCCGTCGCCCCGGGTGCCGAGCCAGCGGGCGGCGGTGGGCATGAGGCCCTTGGCGACGGCGGCCTCCAGCACGTCGTGGCCGACGCCGTCGAGCTGGAGGAAGACCGTGCCGTGGGTGACGGGGCCGGGCAGCGGGGTTCTGCGGCGGCGGTCGGCGAGCCGGTACAGACGGCGCCGGTAGGCGTCGTCGTCCCGGACGGCGAGCGCGGCGCCGGTCGCGGAGGCCACCGCGGACATCACGGCGGCGACGACCACGGCGGTCTCCGGGGAGGCGTCACCGCGCGCGGCCGGGTTCAGGCGCAGCGCGATCAGGAGCAGCGCCCCGTTGAGGAAGAACACCAGCAGGCCGAGGACCAGGGCGGGCACCAGCAGCAGGAAGCGGACCATCAGCGGCCACACCAGCGCCGAGAGCAGTCCGAAGCCCCCCGCGCCGAGGGCGGCGGTGATCGCGATCCGGGTGGCGCTGTCGCCGTCGGCGGACTGGAGCTGGAAGTCGGGCAGGGCACCGGCGAGGATCAGCATGGTGAGCGTGCTCACCGCCCACACGGTGGCGCTGCGCCCCAGCTGGCTCAGCACCGTCCGCCAACGACGACCACCGCGCACGTTCCCCGCACCTCACGTCCCGGCCCGCGGTTCGGGACGCGGGCCTGTGCTCCAGCCTGTCACAACGCCGGGGGGAATCGATTCGTCACCGGCAACGGGCGCGCGAGTACAGGGAGTACAGGGAGTACAGGGAGTACAGGGAGTACAGGGAGTACAGGGAGTACAGGGACGGTCACTGACCGTCGTAGCCGGCTGTGGGCATGGACCAGCCCGACCCGGCCGCGGTGGTGGGCGGGCAGCGGCTCGGCGAGGTGGTGGACGTCATGGCGCAGCACGTCCTCGGGACGGGCGGCGGCCA